>JAPLOC010000804.1 GCA_026692825.1 Planctomycetota bacterium
GGATATGCAGGCGATCGCCGATGTCGCCCGCGGTGCCGGCGCGATCACGATCGCCGACAATACGTTCATGTCCCCCTACTTCCAGCGGCCGTTCCAGCAGGGGGTCGACATTGTTCTGCACTCGACGACAAAATATCTGAACGGACACTCCGACGTTGTCGGCGGGGCGATTATCACCCGGCATCAGCCGCACGCCGAACGGATCGGCTACATCGTCAACGCCTTGGGACTCGCCTGTTCGCCGTTTGACGCGTGGCTGGTGTTGCGCGGTGTCAAGACGCTGGGGCCGCGGATGGAAGTGCATCAACGGAATGCGCTCGCGGTCGCGACGGCGCTGCGACAGCACTCTGCGGTGGAAAAGGTCTACTATCCCGGATTGACCGACCATCCCCATCACGCGCTGGCAAAACGCCAGATGACCGGTTTTGGCGGGATGCTGAGTTTCGACGTCAAGGGAGGCGGAGCGCAAGCCGAAAAGGTCATGCTCGCCGCGAAGCTCTATTCGATGGCGGAGTCGCTCGGCGGGGTCGAATCACTGATCGAACACCCAGAGACCATGAGCCACGCGTCGATGACCGCCGAGGCCCGCCGCGGGGCCGGTATCACCGACAAGACACTGCGGGTTTCGGTCGGAATTGAACACCAGGAAGATTTGATCGCTGACCTGCTGGGGGCGCTGGATCAGGCGTCGAAGTAAGAAGTCGCAGTCAGTACGGGTATCAGACCATGGTCCCACGAGAAATGCCCCGGGAAATTCCCGGGGCATTTTTGTTGACCACCCCAAACGTTGCGATGGCAACAGCGGGACCTCGCAAAGCGTAATCAGCCGTTCGTTTCCAGCGAATCGAGTGCCGCGCCCAACTCACGCCTCAATGTCGGCTCGTCCTCCAGTCCAACCGACAAACGGACCAGTCCGTCGGTGATTCCACAGGTCGCCCGCTCTTCCGCCGACAAAAACTTGTGCGAGGTGCCGGCCGGGTAGGAGACAGTCGTCCGGGTGTCGGCCAGTGTCGGAGAGAAAGGGATGGTCTCCCCCAGCGCGCGGAACAGGCGGGCGACTGCGGGCTGTCCTCCCCTCAGGTCGAAGGCCAGCATTCCCCCAAAACCGGCGGGCATCATCTGGAGTGCGGTCGCATGGCTGGGGTGTGAAGCCAATCCCGGGTAATACACTCGCAGGACACTGGGATGCGTGGTCAGGAAACGGGCGAGCGCATCAGCCGTCCGGCAGACTTGCGTCATCCGCAGGGGCAACGACCGCAGGCCACGCGATGCGAGCCAGCTTTCAAACGGATTGCTGTTGACGCCGTACAACGCCCCGATTCCGCGGATCTTGCGCACGAGTCCCGTGTCGCCAACGATCACTCCCAGCATGACATCGCCATGCCCGTTCAGGTATTTCGAACCACTGTGGAACACCAGTTTCGCCCCATGCTCCATCGGCTTCACCAGGCAGGGAGTCGCGAACGTGCTGTCGACCAGCAGTGGAACCTGTCCCAGGCCGGCGGAGATCGCGGGAAGGTCGGCGACTTCCATCAACGGGTTGGAAATCGTCTCGACGATCGCCAAATGTGTCCGCGGCGTCACGGCTTTGCCAAACGCAGTCGGATCGTTGCCATCCACATAGGTGACCTCAATCCCAAACGAGGCTTGCAGGTGATTCAGCATCTGCGCTGTTCGGCCGTATAGAACCCGGGCGGCGACGACGTGGTCACCCGATTTCAGCAGCGCCAAAAGTGTCGCGGTCATCGCCCCCATGCCGCTGGAAAACACCGCCCCCAGGGCCGCACCTTCCAGAGCCGCGACGTCGGATGCCAGTGCCTCGTGGTTCGGGTTTCCGTCGCGGGTGTAGATATACCCCGCTTCGCGACCCGAAGTGATCGCATCAAGCTGTTCCAAACCGTCGACGTCGAACGCCGTCGTCTGGAAGATTGCCGGCGTGCTGGGACGGGTGGCGAAATCGCGGTACCAACCGCCGCGCGCCGCGCGTGTTTCGGGTGACTCCGGCGTTTCCATCGGTTTTCTGTGCTTTCCTGGTTGAATGGAACTGGACAGCGCCAATCATAAACCCAAGTCAGTCCGCCAACCATGACGGGGGCGGTTGGGGGCCGACGGGGCTGCCAATCGCACTTGCAAAAGGGCGGGATACTTGCCGTTCAGACCGGAATCAACGAACATCTACTCCATGCCGCAGCATTTGATCACAGACCAGGCCGAGTTTGAGTCTCTGTGCGAACACCTTCGCACGGCCGGCATCGTCGCGTTCGATACAGAATTCCTTTCGGAATTCACGTTTCGGCCACAGCTTTGCCTGCTGCAATTCGCGACGACGGACCGGGCGGTTCTGGTCGATCCCCTCGCGGTCGGAGATCTGTCGTCCTGGTGGCGGTTGATGGCGAGCGGGGAAATTCTGACGGTGGTTCATGGCGGACGCGAAGAAATTCGTTTCTGCCTGCAAAACGCCCAGGCGATTCCCCGACGCCTGTTCGATGTGCAAATCGCCGAGGGAATGGAGAGCCGGGGCTTTCCGTTGAGCTACTCTTCGCTCGTGGCACGCGTCCTCAAGATTCCCGTTCACGGCAAAGAGACCCGCACCGACTGGCGGCGTCGGCCATTGACTGACCGGCAGATTGACTACGCCCTCGAAGACGTGCAGCATTTGATCGCGGTGTATGAGCGGCAGACGCAGACCCTGTCGGCTCGCGGTCGGCTGACTTGGGCGCAAACCGAAATTGACCGTTACGTCGCCGATCTCGAACAGGAGCCGTTTCGCGAAAACTGGCGGAAACTCCCAGGGATCGTTTCGCTGTCCCGCAGGGAGTTGGCGGTCGCCCGCGAGGTCTACTTGTGGAGAGAGCGTGAGGCGTCGGCCACCGACAAGCCCTTTCGCAGGGTCTTGCGCGACGATCTGATCATCGAACTCGCCCGGCGGCAGCCCCGCGACGTCCCCGACCTGCTCGCGACCCGTGACATGAACCGGTCGGACTATCGCAAACTGGCCCCCGCGATGATCGGAGCGATTCAAAAGGCGCTGTCGCTGAAAGATGATCAGTTGCCTTCGATCCGCAAGACAGACAAAGACCACGACGAGCAGCTTCTCGCTCAACTGCTGAATATGGCGCTCGCGAATCGATGCGCTCAGGAAGAAATCGCTCTCGGGCTGGTTGGCACCACCGCCGACTTGAGGCATCTGGTCCGCTGGCATGTGTTTGGAGACCAGACCGGCGATCCTCCGCGGCTGACACAGGGTTGGCGTGCCGAGGTGTGCGGCGATCTCCTCACTGACGTTCTCGACGGACGGATCGCACTGCGGGTCAATGATCCGAAAGCCGAATACCCGCTGGTATTCGAACGCTGGTCCGATTCGAAGTAGCCCTTGTTGCACACTCCTCCGGAACCGGGTCGCGGTTCCTGCTCTCTACCACTTGGCCGAAATCCGGCCAGCTTGTTTCTTGTCTGGAAGGTGACGATTTCATGGGACTTGGGCTCGATCTGACTGGCGTTTCCAAAAGTCGGGGTGACTGCGCGGCCGAGGAATTCTGCCAGGAACTGTGCGACTGGTTGTCGTTGAACGCGGCGGATATTTTCGAAGGGGCGCACGGCCCGAATTGCGGGCACGACCACGATCATGACCATGACCATGATCATAGCCACGACCACGACGGCGAGAATTGCGGCGACGAAGACGACGAGTGTCGCGCGATCGTGGGCAATGTCTTGTTGTTCCCCTCGACGGAGCCGTTGTTCGTGGAAGCAGGGCCCGGAGGAACCCTGCGGCTCAGCACCAAGACCACAATTCTGGGGCCGGGTTACCACCGCTGGCTCTGCGGGTTGTTGCAAGAACTGGGGCGCGAGTTTGAAGTCGAATGGAAACAGTTCGACGAAGAGGGAAATCCTGGCGACGACACCGGGTTTTTCTTCTATGGTGACGCGGCGCGAGTCGACTATGAAATGCTCAACTGGCTGAAGTCGGCCAGCGGCATGCTGCGCGACTATATGAAACAGGGCTATGGTGGCCTGGGACTGAATATGCCCGCCAGTCCACAATTCCTGGACTATGGCCCGATGCTGTCCATTCTTGGACCGCGAAGTGCCGAATGGCTGGAATCGGTCATCGCCGAACCCTCCAAGGGAATCGACGTCTTCCCCTGGTGGGAGGATGGGCAGGGGGCCTTGTTGCTCCGCAATCGCGCCTTGTGCCGAATGTGGGATTCCGTCTCCTGGCGCAAACCGCTCGACGAAGATGATGTGGAGTTACTGCACGCTGTCCACAACGATCTCGAACGAGCCTACGAACTCGATCCGACACTCTCCTATCCATGGCACGAGTGGAACGAGATTTTGACACTGCTCGAACAAGCCGAGGAAGAGGATCTCGAAGAGGAGGGCGAAGAAGAGTCGGACGAAGCGGCGGGACTGGATGTCGACGACCGGCTGCGTGCCACGATTCGCGAGTTCGCCTCGGTCAAACCGGGAGGCGAACGGATTGGCTACCGTCGCGGTAACTTGCGCACGTCGATCGCGGGGGGCTGGTCGATTGTGATTCCCGGTTCACTTCAAGAGACCTACGACGAAGAGGGGAATTGGGGAGCCGTTGACGATGAGCGTCAGGTTTGGGTCAGTTCGCTGTCGCTGGAAACCCAGGATGGTGATTCCGTGCCGGCCGTTGAGCTGTTGAATGGCTTGGCGGAAGACGAACGGATGGAGATTCCGTTCGGCAAGCACGATCGGATCGTCGGTGGGGCCAGCCTCACGTTTGAAGAAGATGCAGAAACACCCCACTGGCAGCTCACGGGACGTTGTGCCGTCGACGGTCAGGCGGCGATCACCACGGTGTTGATGCTGTCGGAAGCGGACCACGACTGGGCGATCGACGTCTGGCGGTCACTGATGCACCAGACTCCGGAAGAAGAATAGTATTGATCCGGAGCGGGTTCTAAGAACCTTTTCAGGATCAATTCCCTGTTTTCACGCGGCGCACCATTTGGTGCAGGGAAAACGACAACATCCCGCCGCACGTCCACATCGTGTACGGCACCTGCCGGGGTCGATTCGCGCGTTGTCACTCAACCCTTGGTCATTGACGCTGCCGCGGTAACGACGCGGGACTAATCGATTTGACCCCTGCCGGGGTCGCCAAGCTCCGAATCGTTTTGGGTTTCGGCTTGCGCTCCACCTGGGTTTCGCAGTCGGGATCCCAGCGGGAGATCGTCGAGGTCGCGCAGTCCAAATGTCTCCAGGAACTGGGGGGTCGTCACAAACAGAAAGGGACGCCCCAGCGAATCATCGGTGCCACCAATCCGCACCAGGTTCCGTTCCATCAACTGTTTGATCATCTCGGAACACTGCACCCCGCGAATTGCTTCCACATCGGCCCGTGTGATTGGCTGTCGATAGGCGATCACCGTCAGCGTTTCCAGCGCGGGGGGGGTCAATTTCAGGTCGGCCTCACGGTGATGCAGCTTTCCCAGCCAAAGCGCATATTGAGGCAACGTGAAGAGACGATAGCCAGCCGCGACGCGTTCGACTCGAAACGGCGTTGACCATTGCTCGTAGACGGCGTTCAGTTTGCCGACAATCGTGCGGGCTTCTGTCGCGTCGGCGAGTGTGGCGAGTTGTGCCAACCGGCGGGGCGGAATGGCGGTTCCCGCCACCAGCAGGACCGCCTCGACCCGAGCCATCTTGGCCGTTCGCACCCCCAAAACGATTGATGCGGGAATCAATGCCGGCGCGGTACCCGAATCCTGTCGGTTCCGCCAGCTCCAATTCCAGCCGGCTTCGTCTCCGCCACTTGACGGCCAGTTGCCACCACGGGCACTCAATGTGCGGGACGAAAACATCGGAAATTTCGCGAAAGAGAATTTCTGCCGACCCGGATCGAGTTCGATCAAAACTCCGTTAGGGAGCCGACTGCCGAAAGTCAGCGACTCGCTTCAGCGTTGCTTCAACCGCATCCAACGGAGTGGGGCCACTCGCTGCGTAGCGGTGTGACGGTTCGCCAGGCGTCGTGACAAAACACGTGAACACAAACATCAACCGCCCATCACGATCTTCTTCGGGACTGAGTTGATGCCAACTGATTTCAAGATCCTGGATGCGTTCCTTGGCGGACAGCCAACGGGCGGCGTCCTCTCCGGTTCCGACGGGCAGATTCCCCGAACGTTTGTCTCGCGGGCTGGTCCGGTCATCGTTGCCGGAATCGCGCGGAGTTCGTCGATCGTTGCGACCGGTGGCCGCGCGACCCGCCAGTCGGCTACCTGACTCGGGATGAACTAAGCCGGGTTGAAACTGCGTTTTCGATTCCGAGTTGCGGCGGGGACTGCGGGCATCACGAGATTCGTCGCCGTACACCGAGGGAACGTCGTCGGCATCCTCATTTTCGTCAGGAGCGGTTCGCTGCTCCCCCAGTCGGGCGCGAGTTCGCGAATTGCCTCGACCCGTTCCACGCGACGATTTTTCCGACTCGAATGGGGCGAACAAATCGTCGGGATTCTTGCCTCGAGCCTTGCGTGGCACAGGGGTTTCTTCCTCGGCGCTCGCGCCGAGGTCAAACACCTCTTCCTCTTCGCCCGGGGCGGCGACCATCGAACTGAAGCGGGGCATCCCCACAATCGCGAATACGGGAATCGCGGCGAGGGGCGCAATCATGAGCAGCGCCCCAAGTGAGCCGGTGGCGGCTGAGGACATCGCGGGAACCTCCTTGTACTGGGTCGGCGACCATCATCCCGATGGACGCTGCCTCGAAGCACGCATTGGTCGAGTGCGGGGGAGCGGACCAACAGCTTCGAAAGCGGCGGGATGCTACAACGAGTTCCCATTTCCGACAACAGCAGTTCTTGAGCGAATTTTTCGCAATTCGCCACTTTTTTCTGAATTTCTTGTACGTGGCGAAGAGCCAAGGACCACTATTACCTATAGCCCCCCGCAGACACGGATGGCGGGATTTCTAAACACCCGGACCACGATTCGAACGGATCTGCTCCATGCGACTCACGTTACGCACGCTCCTGGCCTATCTCGACGATGTGCTGCCGGCCACCCAGGCACGCGAGATTGGCGAGAAGATCGAGGAAAGCGCGGTCGCTGGCTCGCTCATCAGTCGAATTCGCGAGGTCATGCGTCGACGTCGGCTGACAGCTCCGACACTGACGGGACCGGGGGCCGGCATTGATGCGAACGCCGTCGCGGAATATCTCGACAACACCCTGCCTCCCGATGGTGTCGCCGACGTCGAGAAGATCTGCCTGGAGTCCGACATTCACCTGGCTGAGGTGGCGGCGTGTCACCAGATTCTCCCGTTGGTGCTAGGAGAGCGCGTGGACATGCCCCCCCGACTCAGGGAACGGATGTATGGACTCGGACCGAGTGTCGCGCGGGTCGAAGTCGTAGGAGCCGCCCCTACGGTCCTGGAGGCGGGCGAATTGGAATCCGCAGACCTGAATAGCGTGCTGTCGCAGGCTCCGGCGGCCCCGCGTCCACAACCACTCGGGCCGCCGCAGCCCCTCGCGGCAACCGCCCCCAAATCGCCTGCGGTGCAACCCAAGCCAGTCCCGCCACCTGGCTCGTTTCAAGACTCACTGCCCGATTACTTGCGTCCCAAGCGGGACTTCAAGAAGACCGCTGGTTATGCAGCCGCGCTGCTGGTGCTGCTGGGTTGGGGATTCCTCACGTTCCGTAATTCGCCATTTGGATCGGGCGAGCCGGCGGATGATGCGAATGGTCCTGGGAAGGATCGGCGACTGGCTCAGGCGCAAGGTCGGGGTGTGGGAGCGAACCCGGAATCCGGCAGCGATTCGCCCGGGGACGACGAAACTGAACCAACCGACGCCGGCGATTCGAACGATTCGTCCGCAGAACCCATCCGCAATAAGTCGACACCAGACAAGTCCCACGGCAAGAGTTCTCCGACGGAAGGGCGGGGGGCGACCGGCAACCGGGTCGCGGATTCCGAGGCAGATTCGGGAAAACCACGGGGAGCGAAAGCGTCGCCCCCAACCGGCGATCTGGGAGACGAACTGGACAATGCCGCTCCACCGTATCGAAAGAAGGACAAAGCCCAACCGAAGGGGAAGGACGTGGCGGGTAAATCCAAGCCGCCTGCCAAATCGGAAAAAGAGGCCGGCGAAGACAAAACCACCCAGGAAAGCCCGGTCGAGCCCCAGGCTCCCAAATCGATTGGAAAGTACGTGTCGACGGACGGCGTCGCGTTGCGGTTCAACCCGTCGGACGAAGGCTGGCACGTGATCCCAACGGGAACTCAAATTGACCCGGGAGCCGATCTGGTGGCCCCCACTCCCTTCGAAGCCGTTCTGGAATTGAACGGGGGGTCGGTGACGCTGCTTCCCGGGACGTCGATTTCCTGGATGGGAGAGAATGGTGGCGGACCGCTGGGAATTCAATTGCGACAGGGACGCGTCCTGATTCGGCCAAATTCTTCGGGACACAAGCGCCCCGAGTCACTGATTCTTGGTGTTGCGCTGGGAGGAACATTGTGGCGAGTTGAGTTGTCGCCGGACGCGGTGTGCGGATTGGAATCGATGCCACCGCTCCCTTCGCGATTCGAACAGACCGCGACCACGTTGGGGGGGCTCTCTTCGATCCACCTGGCATCGGGACGCGCCAAACTGGTCCAGACCGGAGCCGACGAA
>JAPLOC010000805.1:0-2791 GCA_026692825.1 Planctomycetota bacterium
CCCCCCTTGCTAAGGGGGGGAGCCGCCTGCGGCGGATGGCGCGCGGCGCAGGCGATGTGCCGGGTACGGCGACGGGTGACCGGGTGACCGGGTGACCGGTCGACCGTGTAACCGTGTGACCCTGCTGCGCACCGCAGGCACCGCGCGCACTCCATCCGGTCGCGCAGCGACCGTCCCCCCCTTAGCAAGGGGGGGTAGGGGGGGTCGCATGGTTAGCTCCCTGGGCGTCACTCGCAATTCAACACCGCCGATGACGTGACGGTTCGGGCTCGCTGCGCGACACCGCCCAACTCGACCACAACGCGACCCCCCCTGCCCCCCCTTGCTAAGGGGGGGAGCCGCCTGCGGCGGATGGCGCGCGGACCAGGCGATGTGCCGGGTACGGCAAGGTTCGCGAATCAGCCTACGGCGTCGCCAGCAGCCTGGCGTCGAAGACCCGATTGCTGGGGCCGGCACCGGTCACCGTCTGCAGATTGACCAGCGTCTGCGGCTGGCCCAGGTAGATTCGCTGCGCCCAGCGGGCGCCCTCGATTCGACCTCGGGCGTGCAAAGCCCGGCTGTTCGAAAACAGGCAGAGCGTGCCTGGCTTCAAAACGGCCGGCCGCAACAGTCCGGGCAGCACGTTTCGCAACGCCGTCACCGCCGCTTCGCCTTCGGGAGTGGTCCCGACGACGCTGTACGCGGTGAACTTGATTTCCGTTTCGCCGGCCGGCCCGCGAAACAAGATCGGCTGCGTCTTGAAGTACTCCCGACCCATCTCGAATGACTCGGGAAACGTGACCCGGTAGATCGGCTCCCACAACCGGTCGACGATTCGCGGCTCGAGAGCCGACAGAATGTCGTCGAGCGGCGCGAAGTACGTTTCGGTCTGGTTCTCGTTCACCAGACCGATCAGCGAGATCCAGAGCCGCACCCACGTTGGCAAAATCGCATTGTCGGCGTGGGCTCCGAACTCTTCGCGACTGGCGCTGGAGTTGGTTTTCTCCAGCCCGGTCACCGGCGCCACTTCCTGCGGCCAGGCGCCACGTTTTTCTTGCAGAAACGTGACAAGTTCCAGACCGAGTGCGCGGGTCGCCCCCAGCAGAACCAGTTCGCTGACCCAGGTGGTCTTCTGGTTCGGCCTGCGGCCGTCGGTGGGGGGTGAAGGGAGCGCCGGATCGATCGGCAGGTTGTCGATCAGACAGACGGACGGCCCGTGCGGACGAGTCACGTCGGTGAGCGCCGCGAAGAGTTCCTTCGGAAGATACTCACGGGCGAGTCGGGCGGCGGGAGCGAGCAGTTCGTCGTGACTGGCACCCGAGGGGCGAATCTGCAGCGCCGCCCGCAGCCACGCTTGACGACGCGATTCATCGAGCACAAACGGAGTGAAGGGAGATTGACTCATGGGGTTTTCCTTTCGGGAAAACAGAGGCGAGTTCGACGACGCCGATGGGCGACGCCGGTCGAAGCGGTTGGCCTCGACACAGTTCCCTGCGAATCCCCCCGACCGCTGCGGAGAATTTTTCAGTTTTTTTGATGTCGCTCTTGCGGTGCTGGCAGCGACAAACGAAAGGACCATAACGCAATCCGCCCCCGGCGGTTGCAGCGCAACCGCCGGGGGCGGAAGAAGTCGAAGTGTTGTCCGATCGCGGTTCAGTCGGCGCGGCGCTGATAGAAAAACGTCTCGCCGTCGTGGTGGGTCACCCGTTCCAGCGTCGCGTCGCGCCAGAATCGGCATTCCGGGGCGACCAGCATTTTCACCTGGTCTCGCTCCCGTTCGAGAAGCGGCACCCCGTGGTAAGGAAGCTGCTGACTCGACCGCTTGTAGTCGGGGTAGATTCGCAATCCCAGAATCGGCGTCACGCGGGCGACATGAATCGTGGCCCGCACGTAGTTGGGTCCGAACCGGCGGGCGAAGACCCGCAGTTCCAGCGTGCGGCAGGCGTGACGCACCGCCAGCATCGACGCGGTCGATTCCTCGGTCTGGCGCGCGAGCACTTCTTCAAACCGATTCTTGCGGTCGCGGCCGGGACCGAAGCACGCTTCGAGATCGGCGTACGTCATGCCGAGCGCGGCGGTGTTCAGACTGCACCGGACCGACTCGAACATGTCGTCGGGGCGCAGCACGGCGAACAGTTCAGGATCACGCGCCGCCACCCGGTTCAATCCCTGGGCATACGCCTGTTCGAACTCGCTGGCGAACTCACCCAGCAGGTCGTCGTACTCGATCAGTTCGACTTCCCCTTCGGGAGCGACCTGGTCGCACAGTTCCCGCAGGGCGTTGTTGTACGCCGCCACGGTGGGGGCCGGGTTCCGCAGCCATGCGCGTCGGTGACCATCGTGAACCGAACCCCGGGCCTGTAGAGCGTCGAGAGCGAACGGGCGACATGGGCCAAATGCCGCAGACTCACCTCTTCGGCGGCCGTGGGGCGCTGATTGAACATCAGTTTGGCCGCGTGGCCAATCTTGCAGAAGGCCGGCATGACAATGCGCACCGGTTCAGCGGCGGCACAAGCGGCGGCGAGCGGCGACGCGATCACGGCGCGGACCTGGCCACGATTGAAGTTGAGGGTGCCGCTGGAAAGGATCGCGGCCAGAGCCTCGGGCGGCGCGGCGTGGCGGGCCCCGGTCTTCTTGAGAAAGTCTCGCGAGAGCAAATCGACCCGTTCGCCCGCCTGGCGAACAAGTTGGCGGTCGGCGTCGGTGACGGGTCGCGAGACGGGGACCACGTCGGTGGCAGACGGCCAGTTTCGCGGATCCGAGAGATACGAGGGGTTGATTGGTGCGGTCTGATAATTGGCAACCATGGGAG
>JAPLOC010000805.1:2823-3256 GCA_026692825.1 Planctomycetota bacterium
TCGGGCCGCCCGGCCCGCCGTGGCGATTTGCCCTGGCCCCTCTCGCTGCAATTCCCCCCCTGGGAAAAAAATGAAACTTCGAAAACGAAATTGCGGATGAAAGACGACCGGGTGCTGTTTGCCGTCACCGGCCGAAAGTGCGTTCCAACGGGTCAGTCGTCGGCGTGATTCCGCCGAGTGCGCCTGCCGCAGCGGCGTTCTTCGTGAGCGTGCAGTTCACGAACTGTCGCGAAAAACGCCGCTGATTTGAGATCTTGCTCGACCAGGCCGCGATTGCGGTTGTAGACATGCTCTTTGTAGATCTGCTCAACCAGATCGGTAACCGGCCGGCCAAGCCAGATCGAGGTGTCCTGATCGGGACCTGCGAGCGCCTGCCGAATCGAAACCAGCATCAGCCAGTTGGCGTCCTGGCGGGTTGTTTCGTGCAACGTTT
>JAPLOC010000806.1 GCA_026692825.1 Planctomycetota bacterium
TTGCCGTGCGTGTCCCAGCCTCCCCCGCTGGCGCATTTCTTGTTCAGCCCGTCAGGATCGCCACGCCAGAAGACGGTAATGAACGGCACCCCCGCTTCGACCAGTCGCCGGGCCGCCAGCAGGCTCATTCCGTTGACGGTCTCGCCATAGCGCTGTCGAACTTCAGTCGGCTCACTGGCGACATCAAATGCCGCCGTTGTTCCAGACGACAGCAGCAACGACAACGCCCGCTCCTGTTGCGAGTTCCAGGCATGCGAGGGGGCCAGCGAGTCAAAATCTCGGCGGACGTCGTCAAACGCCCCCAGCAACGCCCGGCGATCTTTCAGCCGGGCGGGCGATGTCCCCTCTTGCAGCACCAGCGACGGAACCTGGAATCTCAAGGGAGCTTTGGAGTCTCCTTCGACATAGAGCGGGTCGAATTCGAGACCCAGCCGGGCGGCGAACTGACCCGGCCGCGTGTACGCGGGAGCCCCTTCCTTCTGAGGCAGTGTGACGAAATTGGGAAGCTGCGGATGCTTCGGGCGCTTCGCACCCACGACGGCGCCGATCGAGGGCCAGTCGTCAGCATAGGGCGTCCGGTTGTTCCCCAGCGACAGGAATGTCGGGTCGGGCGCGTGACCTGTCAGGTTGTAGTAATAGCCCGCGTGATGATCATTGGTGCTGACAGAACCCCGCACACTGTTGATCAACGCCAGATGATGCGCCTGACGGGCGAGAAGCGGCAAGTGTTCACACAACACCACCCCTGGAGCCGTGGTCGCGATCGGCTGAAACGGCCCCCGGTATTCCGCCGGCGCATGGGGTTTCAGATCCCACATGTCGATGTGCGAAGCGCCGCCGCTCAGGAAGAAGAGAATCGTCGATTTGGCCCGGCCCGAAGTCGGCGACGTCTCGGCGGCGAGCGATCGCCCCAAAGCCAGCGCCGGCAACGGCGCGGCCGAGGCGACCAGGAACGTCCGCCTGTTGAAGACAGATCCCGCATCGACAACCAAGCGGTTCATCACTCCCCTTTCGTTCACAACAATCACAACCGGCGGCGCGGACCGAAGTCTCCAGAGGGGAACACATCGATCAGCCTGCACCGATATGATAACGGACCGACAGGGATCGACCAACCGAAAAATGACGGCAGCAACTGCCATCCGTTATGTTGATCCGATTCACCGGGGACATTTGCCGGGAGACCCCATCCGGCTTACAGGCTATCGATTGAAACGATCCGGTCGCGTGTTTGCCATAGCCGGTTGTGGTTCCGCTTCGCGGGAACCACAACCGGAGCGACGCCGCGGAGCGTCGTCGCTACAAAACCGACAGCCCCCAAGCCGGGGGGGGCTGGACACCGCGCGATGATGGGGGGCATCGTTTGCCCCCCTGCCTCCCCGGTGTTAACCTCACAATCCCACCCGAAATGTCCGCCCCACGCCCTCAGGCGCACTCATGAAACACCTCTTCCCGCGCATCGCCCTGCTTCTGACGGCACTGCTTTGCCAAGTCGCGGCCCCCGCGTTCGCCCAGAAAACCGGCTCGGAATCTCCCGCCTCCAGCTTCGCGACGCTCGACGCCGAGTATCAGCGCGACATTCGCCCGATCGCGAAAAAGTTCTGTCTGAACTGTCACTCGACAGCCCAGCAGGAAGGGGAACTCGATCTCGAACGGTTCGCCGCCGTCGCCGACGTCCGCAAAGGGACTGCGGTCTGGCTGAAGGTGATCGAGATGCTCGACAACGGCGAAATGCCCCCGAAAGACGCCAAACAACCGTCGGCGGAACAGAAGAAGGCCCTTCGCGCCTGGACCCGTCGCACGCTCGATGCCGAAGCGCTGGCCAGCGCCGGTGACCCCGGCCCCGTCGTCTTGCGCCGGCTCAGCAATGCCGAATACACCTACACGATCCGCGACCTCACAGGCGTCCCCCTCAGCCCGGCTAAAGAGTTCCCCGTTGACAGTGCCGCGGGCGAAGGGTTTACCAACACCGGCAACGCGCTGGTGATGTCCCCCGCCCTGCTGACCAAGTACTTCGACGCCGCCAAGGGGATCGCCGACCACGCGGTTCTCCTCCCCGAGGGGTTCCACTGGTCTTCGGAAACGACCCGCAGCGACTGGACCAACGACGCCCTCGCCCGGATTCGCGCCCTCTACGGCCGTTACTCGGCGAACCAGGGAGGCTCGCAGGTCAATCTGCAAGGGATCGTGTTTAACACCAACGATGGCGGCCGGCTGCCGGTCGAACTTTATTTGGCAGCGACCATCGAACAGCGCGATGCGCTGGAATCGGGCAAGAAATCGATCGCCGACGTCGCGAAAGAAAAGAAGCTCAACTCGAAATATCTGGGTCTCCTGTGGAACGTGCTGCACGAAAAGGAGCCATCGCTGCTGCTGGCGGGACTGCGGGACCGCTGGAAGACGGCGAAGTTGACCGACGTCAACGCGATCACCACCGACATTGTGAAGTGGCAGGGGGCGCTCGTCCGCTTTCAAAGCGTCGGTCACATGAAATCGTGGATGGCCCCGGTCGATCCATTGACAACGCAACAGGAACTCAAGTTCAAGATCCCCGTCGCGGAAGGGGCGAGTGAAGTCTCGCTGTTCCTGTCGGCGACCGACGCTGGCGACGGGTCGGCGAGTGATTATGTCGTCTGGGATCGCGGCCGACTGGTTGCCCCCGGTCGGCCCGATCTGCTGCTGCGCGATGTGCGTGAGTTCGTTCGCGACATGTCGGCCCGGCGTGAAAAACTGTTTGCTTCGACGGCGAAAGCCTTGGGGGCGGCCGCCGAGGCGGCCAAACTAACCGGCGAAATCGACCGCAAGGCGCTCGCGGCCAAGCATCAGGTCGACCTCGACTCGCTCGGCGTCTGGTTCGACTACCTGGGAATCGGCGGCAGTGCCGAAGTGAAGCTTGATCTGTTCACCAACAAGCAGTCAAACCTGTCAGGCTACGCCTTCGTCAACGGCTGGTCGACGCAGGATCTCCCCAGTCTGGTCGCGAATTCGTCGGACAACGCGGTGCGGATTCCCGGGAATATGAAGGGGCATGGCATCTGTGTGCATCCCACGCCCACGCTATCGGTCGCCGCCGGCTGGCGCAGCCCCGTGGACGGAGTGGTCTCGATCTCTGGTGCCGTCACGCATGCGCATCCGGAGTGTGGTAACGGGGTCACCTGGTCGGTGGAACTGCGGCGGGGCGCGACCCGGCAGAAGCTCGCCAGCGGAATCGCGCATGGCAGCAAGTCGGTGCCGTTTGGTCCCGTGGAAAAAGTGGCAGTCCACGCGGGGGATCTGATCTCGCTGATCATCGGCCCGCGAGACGCCAATCACTCGTGTGACCTGACCGATCTGGAACTTGACATCGCACTCACGGGGGACGACGCGAAGAAGTGGAGTCTGACCCGCGACGTCTCGGGGGACATCCACGCGGGGAATCCCCATGCGGACAAGTTGGGAAATGAACGGGTCTGGCACTTCTACAGCGAACCGGTCGCCCCGGGTTCGCAAGGCCCGGTGATTCCCGCCGGCTCGGTGCTGGCCATGTGGCAGTCGGCCGCTTCCGCCGACGAGCAAGGGAAGCTCGCCGCCGAGGTGGAAAAACTACTGACAACCGCCGCTCCCGCCGACGCGAAGCATCCCGACGCCGTTTTGCGGAAGCAGCTCGCGTCGTTGGGTGGCCCCCTATTGGCCGCCGGCTGGAAGGCGCTCGCCGATCAAAAATCGACTCAACAGCCCGCTCCCGCCGCCGGCCCGGCCAAAGACTTCGGGTTGCCGGTGGCGCTGTTTGGAAAACACCCCAACGGGTCGGCGGTCGACCCGGCGGCGCTGTGCGTGAAAGCCCCCGCGATCCTCGAAGTTCGGCTGCCCGCCGACCTGCTGGTCGAAGGGGCCGAGCTGGTCGCCACTGGCCGACTGCACGCCGAGACTTCTCCCGAGGGGAGTGTGCAATTGCAAATCGCGGCGGCGAAGCCCGAGGGAGGCAATGGACTGCGGCCCGACGCGCCGGTGGTTGTGGCGAACGCCGCGGCCCAGACCCGCTTTCAGACCGCGTTCACCGATTTCCGCAAGTGGTTCCCTCCCGCCCTCTGCTACACCAAGATCGTTCCGGTCGATGAAGTGGTGACACTCACCCTGTTTCATCGCGAAGACGAACCGCTGGAACGACTGATGTTGAGCGACGCCGAGTCGGCGGAGCTGAATCGGTTGTGGAACGAGTTGCACTTTGTGGCGCACGACGCGCTCACCCTGGTGGATGCGTTCGCCCAACTGATGGAGTACGCCACCCAGGACAGCGACCCTGGCCTGTTCGAGCCGTTCCGCAAGCCGATTCACGACCGGGCAGCCGCCTTCAAGAAAGAACTGGTCGCCGCCGAACCTTCGCACCTCGACGCACTCGTCGCGTTCGCGGGACAGGCGTATCGACGTCCGTTGACCGCCGCCGAGGCAAATGAGCTGCGTGGATTGTACGCCCGCTTGCGAGAACAGGAACTGCCCCACGATGAGGCGTTCCGGTTCACGCTCGCCCGCGTGTTTGTGTCCCCCGCGTTCTTGTATCGTTTGGAACAGGCTCCGCCGGGAACCGGTTCCGGGCCAGTCTCGAACTTCGAACTCGCCAATCGGCTGAGCTATTTCCTCTGGTCGTCGCAGCCCGACGCCGACCTGCGCGGTGCCGCCCAGGCAGGGAATCTGCGGGAACGGGACGTGCTGCTGTCACAGACAAAGCGGATGCTCGCCGACCCCAAGGTGCGTCGCCTGGCGACCGAATTCGCCTGCCAGTGGCTGCACATTTACGACTTCGACACGCTCGACGAAAAGAGCGAACGCCACTTCCCCGAATTCACACAGTTGCGTTCCGACATGTATGAAGAGGCGATTGTCTTTTTCACCGACCTGTTCCAGCGCGATGGTTCGATGTGGGAGATCTTCGACGCCGACCATACGTTCGTGAATCCGAAACTGGCCGACTTCTACGGGATCCCGCTCAAACCGTCGGCGGACGGGACCGCCAGCCCGGCGGCGTTTCAACGGGTGGACAACGTCAAGGCGCTGGGCCGGGGGGGAATTCTGGGCCTGTCGGCGACGCTCGCGAAACAATCGGGCGCGTCACGAACCAGTCCCATTCTGCGCGGCAACTGGGTTTCGGAAGTGTTGCTCGGCGAAAAACTTCCGAAGCCTCCCAAAGACGTTCCCCGTCTCCCGGAAGATGAGACGGCGATCGAAGGGCTGACCGTACGACAACTGGTCGAAATGCACAGCAGCGACCCCCGCTGCGCCAACTGCCATGTCCGGGTCGATCAGTTCGGCTTCGCGCTGGAAGGGTACGACCCGATCGGCCGCAAGCGCGAGAAGGATCTCGCAGGCCGGTTGATCGACGCGAAGTCGGCACTGCAGGATGGCACGAAATTCGACGGGCTGACCGGTTTGCGCGACCATCTGGTGACCGCGCGTCGCGATTCCGTACAGAGGCAATTTTGCAAGAAACTGCTGGGATATGCGCTGGGACGGGGTGTGCAGCTTTCCGACGAGCCGTTGCTCAAGGAGATGCAGGTGGCCCTCGACAAGAACAAAGGCCGCATCTCGGCGGCGATTGAGACAATTGCTCTCAGTCGGCAATTCCGCGAGATTCGCGGCCGGGACACGGCGGTCGCCGAGGCGCAGTAGCGGTTTCGTCGACGTTGAACGTGTTGCCAAAGCGGCAGCGCCTCGGGTTGTTCGCATGGCCCCGGGGCGCGTTGTATCGCAGCGGACGCACTGCGGGGCAGGCACTCAGAGAGTGCGGCCTACGTGGTTTTGGTCGCCAGAAGAACCCGAACGCGTTACGAGGAGTGAGAGAGTTGTGATTCGACGCCCGTGTCCGCTTCACCCCACGCGCCACAGGCCATGCCCGCAAAATAACTCCACACCAAACCCCCGGTCACACTGAGAAGGAGTGAGTTGAACAGCGAGCCGATCCCAATGCACAAAATCGTCCCCTGCATGACCTGTCGTTCCCAGTCTGGCATCCGCCGACCGGAGTACCATTGCGTTCCCAATAAGGTCAGGTAGGCAAAACCACCCACCAGTCCGAGTTGCACCGACAACAGCAAATACTCGTTGTGCGGTTCCGATACGGGACGCAGATCCTTCCCCTTGATGAGTTCGGCGTATTCCCCTTCAAAACTGCCGGTCCCCGTTCCCATCCACGGATGGTCTCTCAGGAGCGTCATGGTCGTCACGTAGAACTCGAGTCGGGGATCATCCGAGTGCTTACGCTCGGCACCGAACTGGTTCCGGAATTGATTCCAGGTCAGATCAAACCGGGTTCGCACCGCCTGTGACGTCCCGTAGGCGACGGCCGCCCCCAACAGCAACACCAGGCCCGCGGCAATAAGTCCGCGCTTGCCAAAGAGATTCGCGAATAACAGCGTCAACAGCGCAGACAATGTCACATACCCGGTTCTTCCCTGAACCAGGAACACGATATTGAAGGCGGCGACTCCGATGAGCGCGAGGAACAACCACCGGATTCGGCCGGGAGTCCGCAGAAACTCCAGGGCGCAGAAGTACGCGAACAGCGACATCAGCAGGCTGTGAACGATTCGATCTTTGGAGATGACGTGGTCACCAGGGAATTCTTCACGAGTGATCCCCATGTCGAATGTCGTACACCACTCGAGGTAGCTCAGTGCCAGAATCGCCGCACAACCCGCCAGGTACGACCACATGGCTGGCTGCCGCCATCGACGGTCGGTAAACAGCTTGGCCATCATCGGCAGGTAAAGGAACTCACGGTACTTGAGCAGACAGCGAAATCCGTCAGCGAACCCCGCGGTGGACCAAAAGATCCCGAGAGTCAGCAGCCCGAACAGCCCCATCGACAGTGCGACGGCCCCGCCCCCTGCCCGCGCCATCCATCGCCAGTTGGGGCGATCTGTGAACAGGCAACAGAGGATGAACAGCCCGACCATGATTTCGGAAAATGAAGTCGAAACCGGGATGCTGAACCCCACACCGACCGCCAGCCAGCGCGTCACAGTGGCGAGTGGCACCGAATGGCCACCAAGTGGCCGTGCGTCGTGCGGCGTCGTCGCGTCGGCCGCGAAGTCGCGAAGGGTGTTCGATACCGACTGTGTCGTCGTCGCGGCGTGCATCATGCTCTCAACAGTTTGTCCCGATCCATGAGACGCCCCGCTTCCACAAGAAACGAGATGTCCGGGGCGAGGTGGATAACTCCATCCACAAAAACTGTCAAGATGAACCCGACTTCGCCGGTCAGATACGGTCAGATATCGTAGTACATCGCGAACTCAAACGGATGCGGCCGTTGCCGGAGTGCGTCGCACTCCTGCTCCGTCTTGTACCAGATCCACGTGTCGATCACGTCTTCGGTGAACACATCTCCCCGCAACAGAAATTCGTGGTCGTGCCGCAACGCGTCGAGCGCCTGCTCCAGGGTCTCGACCGGCTGCGGGTAGACCGCCAGCTCTTCCGGCAGCAGATCGTACATGTCCTTGTCGAGCGGCTGCCCGGGAGATAGTCGATTCTGAATCCCGTCGAGAGCGGCCATCAAAATCGCCGCGAATGCCAGGTAGCCGTTCGCCGACGAATCGGGCAACCGGAATTCAAACCGCTTGCTTTCGGCACTCGGGCTGTAAACCGGAATTCGAATGGCGGCCGATCGGTTTCGACTGCTGAAGGTAAGACTGATGGGAGCCTCAAATCCGGGGAACAGCCGTTTGTAGCTGTTCGTCGTGGGGCAGCAAAACGCCATCAGCGCCGGCGCGTGTTTTAACACCCCGCCAATCGCGTGCAGTGCCGTCGGCGACAACCCCGCGTAACCGGAACCCGAGAATTGCGGCTCCCCCTTTTTCCACAACGAAAGCGACACATGCAACCCCGAGCCATTGTCGTTCCAGAGCGGCTTGGGCATGAAGGTCGCGGTCTTGCCGAACTTGGCCGCGACATTCTTGACGATGTACTTGTAGAGACACAGATTGTCGGCCATGCGCACCAGCGGCTGGTACTTCATGTCGACCTCGCACTGCCCTCCCGAAGCGATTTCGTGGTGCTGCGATTCGACTTCCACTCCGCACTCTTCGAGCGTCAACATGATCTCGGTGCGAAGCTGCTGCAACGTGTCGGCGGGTGGAACGGGAAAATAACCCTCTTTGTGCCGAATCTTGTACCCGCGATTTCCCCCCGCTTCACTCCGACCGCGGTTCCACTCTCCCTCAATGCTGTCGACGTGATAGTAACTCTCGTGTTCGTTCTGGTCGAAACGCACGTCGTCGAACACAAAAAACTCGGCCTCGGCCCCGATTTGCGCGACGTCGGCAAGTCCCGTCTGCTTCATGTACGCCTCGGCCTTCCGGGCGACATTCCGGGGATCCTTGGCGTAGTCGGCCCGGGTGACCGGATCCTGGATGTTGCAGGTCAGTGCCAGAGTCTGCGGCATGAACGGGTCGATGATCGCCGTTTCGGCCTGAGGAACAACGAGCATGTCGCTCTCGTTGATCGACTTCCATCCACGAATCGACGAGCCGTTGAACCCCAGACCGTCTTCGAACGACTTCTCGGTCAAGGCGTGGACCGGAATCGTGAAGTGCTTTTGAGTGCCGGGAAAGTCCATAAAGCGGAGGTCGACCGCCTTAATTTCTCTTTCGCGGCACAACGCCAAAACTTTGGCCGGTGTCATGGGATTCTTGAGCGCAGAAACGGAATGATCGCCGCGCGATGGAGGACCGCGCGAAACGCCGGATGTGTACCGAGCGTGTACACACAAGCACTGCTGGCACCGGAGTTGTGTTGTTGTACACCACGGGTGCGAGTCTGGCTATAGTAGGCGTGTGCGAAAATCGCGCCCGTTTGCGCGAATCCCAGATGATTCTTCACAGACTGCTGAAAAATGCCGCAATTCGTCGTCCTGCGACATGACTGGCCAGATCTGCATTGGGATCTGATGCTGGAAAACGGGGCGACACTGCGCACTTGGAGGCTATCCCGCCCCCCGGATCTGGTCGGGCCAATCGAAGTTCGTGCGATCGCTGACCACCGTCTCGCCTATCTGACTTATGAAGGCCCGGTTTCAGGGAACAGGGGAACAGTGACTCGGCATCTGGCTGGAACCTACGAACTGCGGCGGGATGAGCCGGGACGATTGGAGTTTGTGATCGACGCCGCAGCGGAGCGGTGGCTTGCGGTTTTGACGGAGCCGGTGGGCATGACGGGGGAACGGAGGGAGGGATCGGAGGTGGTTTGGTTTGAGCGCGACTTGCCGGGGGATTCGTGAGACATTCGCCTGGAGCCCCCATCCGGACACGGAGAGTGCGGGCAACATTCTCCGAAGATTATCGTATGATCACATTTGCCTCCTGGGACCAAGACCGTGACCGTCGTTGTCGTCGCCGAAAAACCGTCCGTCGCCCGCGATATCGCGGAGGTGGTGGGCGCGCACACTCGGGGGGCTGGTCGGCTGCACGGCAATGGCTATGTGGTGACCTGGGCGATCGGGCATCTCGTTGGTTTGGCCCAGCCGCACCAGATCGACCCCGCGTGGAAAGCCTGGCGCGCCGAGTCGCTCCCCATGCTGCCGGCGACCTGGCCCCTCACCGTACTCGATTCCACACGGGAACAATTCCGCGTGGTCAAGTCGCTGCTGAATGACCGCGCGGTGGAATCCGTGATCTGCGCCACCGACGCCGGCCGCGAGGGAGAGTTGATCTTCCGCCTCATCTACGAAGCGGCAGGATGTCGCAAACCAGTCCGCCGATTGTGGATTTCTTCACTCACGACCGCTGCGATCGAAGCCGGGCTGCGGTCCCTGAAGCCCGGCAGTCACTACGATTCGCTGGCGGCGGCCGCCCGCGGCCGGGCCCAGGCCGACTGGCTCGTCGGCCTGAATCTGTCGCGGGCTTATTCGATCGCCCACGACGAGACCTTTTCGGTCGGCCGAGTGCAGACGCCCACTCTGGCGATGCTCGTCGAGTGCGAACAGGCGATTCGCGCGTTCGTTCCCGAGAAGTACTTCGAAGTCGTTGGCACGTTTGGCACCGCGCCCTACAAGGGGACGTGGTTCAAGCCGGGATCGGCCCCTTCCAGCGAGTCGAGTCGACTTCCCCCCGATGGGCAACTGGCCCAGACAATCGTCGACCGTGTGAAGCGAGCCGGGACGGGGGTGATCGAGTCCATCACTCAAGAGCAGCGAAAGATGCCGCCGCCACTCTTGTATGACCTCACCGAATTGCAACGGCACGCCAATCGTCTATGGGGATTCAGCGCGCAGCGCACTCTTGAACTCGCGCAAAGCCTGTACGAATCCAAGAAACTCATCAGCTATCCCCGCACCGACAGCCGGCATCTGTCGACGGATGTCGCCGCCACGTTGCCAGGACTACGAAGCGCTGATCGCTGCGGGGACGGGGACCCGCGCGCTGGGCCGGCGGTTTGTCGACAATGCGAACGTGGGGGATCACCACGCGATCATCCCGACGACCACCGATCCCGCACAGGTTTCGCTCGGCGCAGATGAGCGGCGTCTGTACGACCTGATCTGCCGGCGACTGCTGATGGCGTGGCACCAGGACCATGTCTGGGCGGTGACCACCATCATCACGGCGGTGGAGTCGCGGGAACCGGCCCCTGCCGAGGTGACACCCACAGTTCCGGCCGCCTCCCCGACCATTGACCGGTTCCACTCCGCCGGCTCGGCGGTCGTCGAGCCGGGCTGGAAAGTGCTGGACATTCCCGCTCGAAAAAAGAACCCCGACGCCGAAGAGCAGGTACTCCCCGCCGGCCTCGCCCGAAACGCGCCGCAGCCGGTACGCGACGTGGTCATGGTGGAAAAGCAGACCCGCCCCCCCAAGCGGTTCAACGACGCGACGCTGTTGACCGCGATGGAGACGGCGGGGAAGTCGCTGGAAGACAAAGAACTCTCGCGGGCGATGAAAGACTGCGGACTGGGGACGCCCGCCACCCGCGCGGCGATCATCGAAATTCTCATCACGCGGGAATACGTCATCCGTGACGGCAAGGCGCTGCAGGCCACCGACAAGGGCATTCGGTTGATCGACGCCGTCCATCCCGCAGTCAAAAGCCCGGCGATGACCGGTCAATGGGAAGCCCGCCTGCACGCGATCCACCGGGGCGAGTCGCCGTTGTCGCCCTTCATGACCGAGATCGAATTGTATGTGCGCGATGTGGTCGGGACCGTGCTTTCCGGGCCGCGCGCGACACCTGTCGCCCGGTCGTTCGGCGATGAACCCGCGCCGGCACGGAAGCCTGCTGACAGTCCTGCTCTGGCTGGCAACACGGCTCTTGCTGAAGGCACCGCGCCCGCCGACAGCACTCTTCCTGCTAGCGGTTCTGCTCCGGCTGCCAGTCCGGTTCCGTCCCGCCCGCCGTTGTCGCGCGATCTCATCGAGTTGCTCAAAGGGACGTTCGGGCATTCCGGTTTTCGCCCGCATCAGGAAGCGGTCTGCAGCGCGGCTCGCGACGGCGAAGATGTGTTGCTGGTGATGCCGACCGGAGCGGGCAAGTCGCTCTGCTACCAGCTTCCGGGACTGGCGCGGGGCGGGACGACGTTGGTGGTGAGCCCGCTCATCGCCTTGATGGAAGATCAGGTTGCCAAGCTGAAAGCGTTGGGATTACGGGCCGAACGGATCCATTCGGGTCGGTCGCGCATCGATTCGCGAACCGCGTGTACCGATTACCTCGCGGGAGGACTCGACTTTCTGTTCATCGCTCCCGAGCGACTGGGTGTGCCGGGCTTCCCCGAGTTCCTCGCCCGCTACAAGCCTTCACTGATTGCCATCGACGAGGCGCATTGCATTTCTCAATGGGGGCACGACTTTCGCCCCGACTACCGCATGCTGGGGCAGCGGCTTCCGGGACTCCGCCCGACCCCCGTCATCGCGCTGACCGCGACCGCCACCCCCACCGTGCAGCGCGACATTATCGCCCAGCTCGATCTGAAGACCCGCAGGCGATTCATCCATGGCTTTCGGCGAACCAACCTGGGGATTGAGGTCGTGGAGATTCCACGCCCAGACCGCATGGAGGTGATTAGGGAATTGCTGGAGGATCCCTCGCACCGGCCGGCGATCGTCTATGCGCCGTCCCGCAAAGATGCCGACGAATTCGCCCGCCAGCTCGCCGCGCAGATGCCCGCGGCCGCCTACCACGCCGGCATGCCAGCGGCGAACCGCGACCGTGTGCAAAGCCGGTTTCTGGACGGCGAGGTGGAGGTGATGGTCGCGACGGTCGCGTTTGGGATGGGAATTGACAAGTCCAACGTGCGGACGGTCGCGCACCTCGCGCTGCCGCCAACGCTGGAGGGGTACTACCAGGAAATTGGCCGCGCCGGCCGCGACGGCCTGCCGGCCCGCGCGATCCTGCTGCACTCGTTCGTTGACCGCAAGACCAACGAATTCTTCCATCAGAAGAACTACCCCGCCGCGAGTGAGCTGAATGAAATCTACAAACGGCTGACCGCGGTCCCGCAACTCAAGTACGCCGTTATGGCCCGCACCCAGATGGACGAAGACCTGTTTGAGCGGGCCCTGGAAAAGCTCTGGGTACACGGCGGCGCGTGTGTCGACGCCGACGAGCAGCTCCTGCGGGGAAACAAATCCTGGAAAGCGTCGTACGAAGTGCAGGTCGCGCACCGACTCTTGCAGTTGGAGCAGATGGAGAAATTCGCGCAGTCGCACGACTGCCGAATGACGCACCTCGTCCGGCACTTTGGCGATGAAGACGACCCTGGGACACCCTGTGGTCTGTGTGACAATTGCAACGGTGCCGGCGGCGTCGCGCAGGCGGTTCGCTCCCCGACGAAAGACGAAACCGCGATCATGCTGGCGACAATCGCTTCACTGGCGAATCGCTCCGATCAGTCGGTCGGCACGTTGCATCGCAATGAGGGGGCCGGTCTGGCGCGTCATGAGTATGAAACGCTCGTTTCCGCGCTGCTCCGCGGGGGAATGGTCAGCAGCCGACCAGATGTTTTTGAAAAGGATGGCAAATCGATTCCGTACCATCGGCTCTCGCTGACCCGCGAAGGGAGGAGTGCGAACGATCGGGTAATCGCCGCGTTGCAGGTGCCGGCCAAGAGAACGCCCCAGGCTCAACCGACCCGCTCGCGCGGCAAGTCGAGCGCTTGGGCCAAATCGAAGCCGGGCGCGAAACCTGGATCGCGTTCTCGAAACGACCGCGGGCAGAAAAGTCGGAGTCAGGCGAGGCAGATCCCAACGAGGGGCGGGCCAGCCACCGGAGGAGCGGCGACGCTCGACACAAAACTGCGGGCCTGGCGCAAGAAGGAGGCAGCAAAGCGGAAGGTTCCCCCATTCCGGATTCTGACCGACAAGGCGCTTCTGGGGATCGTTGAGTCCTGCCCAGAGAGTGAAGCCGATCTGTTGGCCATCGCCGGAGTGGGACCGACCCTGGTGGAAAAGCACGGCAAGAAGATTCTCAAGATCGTGCGGGAGAATTGAATCCTTGGGTTGGCGTAGGCAAATCACAGATTCGTATTGTGGGTGGCCCCGACATTCGCCCCGGACTTCTCGGCCTTCGTGATTGGATTGCCGATCTGTCCGATCTGTCCGCTTTTCAACTCCGATCTCCGCCCTCCGGTTCACAATTCGAATCTGTCGACTCGCGCACCTTTCGAAGAATAATCATCAAATCGTCAGGCGGGAACCGGCCGGCGGCGATGAGCAGGCGTACCAGTTCCCGTTGACGAATCGAGGAGACTCCCGGATGGACATTCACTTGCTTCGCCAAGACGTGCGCGCGCATTCCGGCCTCCCAACGGTAACGGGTGAACAATTGCGCGATCTTGCTTCGCCTGGGCCCCAATTGCATCTGACGCAGAATCAAGTCGCGATCGTGGATGAAGATGTGATGAATCAGGAGCGTCCAGAGCCGTGTCCAGGAGAGGACGTGCCGGATTCCACGACCCCGAAACACAAATCCGTGCGGAAGCGATTTTCCCACCTGGGAATTCTCGATACCGACCGTGACGTACCTGTGCCGACATTCTTCAATTTCCTCGGCGGATGAAATTGGCGTTTCGGCACCACGCAGACGCGATTCGGTGACCGGGTCATGGATCCGGCGAATCGGAATGGAGTGGAATGTTTCTCGATTGATGAACGCCATCGGCAAAGCCATTTCGATCGGCGACGGCGTTTGAACAGCCGCGTGGCGTGCGGCCCGTTTCGCCCGCTCGATCGCCACCTGCCGCAGGAGCGCCTTGGTTGCCTGTTTCTCGATTTGCCGGACCCGTTCACGCGTCACTCCGATCTTCGCAGCGATTTCTCCCAGTGTTTCTGGTGGAGATTCGAAGCCGCATCGCCACCGCAACACATTCGCTTGTCGTTGTGGGAGGTGAACCAGAAGTGCGCGAACAAAGTCGCGTTGCTCGGTGTCAGAGACTTCGTCCAGAACCAGTGTGGGACAGGTTATTCATGTGCTTGCGACAACTCTCGGCTTGACATCTGACAGCCGTTGCCAAGTCTTGTTATTACAGTACGCCCTCCATTGCCACGGACTCACGCCAGCGTTTTCGAAAAACGGTGCCAGGCGTTCTTCCAGATCCTGGGGACCGAATTCCGCCAGAACTCGCTCTTCGTCAAACGCCAGCCGATAGCAGTCCCAGAACACACCTGGGGGAATCCGGACGCGCGATTCATGAGAAACGCCGAGTATTTGGCAAGTTTTGCAGATCCTGGAATACGCGTATCTCGAGAACTGTATGCCCCGTCCGGGATCGAACCGTCGGGCGGCGTGAATCAATCCAATGACAGCGATCTGCCGCGCGTCGTCTTCTTCCATTTCAAACCAGCACGTCAGTCGCTTCACGCCGTATTTCGCCAGTCCGAGGTGGTACTTCACAAATCGGGGCAAGGCCCCCGGTTCGTTGTTTTTCACCGCCAGCGCGAGTCGGTCGCTCTCATTCGCATAAATCGGTTTTCGAACGAACAGATTTCGCTCGTCGGCCGGAAACAACGCGTGACGCCCCTTCGCGGCGATGTCCAGGAGTGTGGTTTGCCCCTCGGCGTCGAACGGCACCGCCAGTTGCGTCAATCGCTCCAACAATTGTTCCGGGGGATCATCCGAGAAGAACGGATGCTCGCGGTGTACCAGCCGGCTGCCGTTTCCCATGCCGGCCACCCATTGCCAGACCTGTTTTCGAGGAACTTCGCTGTACAGGATCAGAATGTGTTCATGAAAACCGCGGCGGAGTTTGGTCTGGATTCTTCGGAGCCGTTGTCGGTCGGCCAGAACCGTGCGGTGCGTCTGCCCCACGAAAACCAGGAATCCCCGTTTTTGCGCCACCGCGTTCAGGGCATACTGCGCATTTCCCACGTCGATTTTCGTGGTGATGCGAGTTCGGTCCCAGCCGAACACCTCAATGAAGAGGTGTTGGAAGGCGTGTTCTTTCAGTGCGGCCGAGGTCGGATCCATGGGGCGGAGACGAAGGCGAGCGTGTGGTCGACGGTTTGAACGGTGGGGGACTCAATAGTACCCTGCATGAAGACGGCGCGCGCTTGGAACGAGACCGTTTAACGCCATGGTCCTCGACAGCAAGAGATCCGATGGTGACGAAAACGCTGAACGGTGTCATTCATGGACGCACGATTGAACTTACGGACGATCCCGGGTTGAACGAGGGGGTGGAATCGAGACATGAACGGGCGTCCCGTTTTTGGAATCCTTTCGTCTTTTTCGTAATCCTGTACATCCCGTAAATCCTATCAAGACCGTCCGTCGTCCCGATCTCAGGTTGATTTGTGTCTCGCGAAACACGAATTCCGAGACACAAACCGATTTGTGTCCAGCCCGTGAGACACAAATCAAACTGACAAGCCGTCGTGTCGACAACAGGAACGGCATTTGAGAGAATCGACGCCAGTGATGAACGACTCGACCAAAACGGCGTCATCACCGCGATCTCGCACGATGGAATGACTGTGCTGACATGAGCAATTTCCTGATTTGTTCGCGAAGTGGTCCCGACCGTAAGCTCCACCTGGAAATCGATGTGCAGGAGCCTGATGCCGACTTTGAAGTCGAGTTGGTGGTGCGTCCGAAGCGACCTGAAGGAACAGAT
>JAPLOC010000807.1 GCA_026692825.1 Planctomycetota bacterium
CAGCAGCCGCGGAGTCCAGACGAGTTCCACACGTTGGGCGGCGATTTTTGAAACGTCGGGTCCAACGATCGCGACCCGTTCAAAGAGATCTCGCCGAATGAAAATCTTGGGTCGAATCCGCTCCCATCGCCGGGCATAACTGGACCAGAACTGGACAAGTCCACGGAGAATCACCGCGAGCGCGCCCCAGTCACCCGCGCTCACGCGATCCAATTCATCATAGGGAATGATGATCCAGCGGTCGGAATTGACCAACTCCCGATCCAACGAATCCAGCATCGAAAACACGTCAACGAGATGGGCTTCGACAGTCGCGTACATTCGAACAAGATCGTTCGATAAAGTCGCGGTCTTCAACTCGGGTGACAAGAGTGGCAATTGATTCTGCAGCGATCGCAGCAATAGTCCCAGCCAGATGAA
Source organism: Planctomycetota bacterium (assembly GCA_026692825.1). Lineage (GTDB taxonomy): Bacteria > Planctomycetota > Planctomycetia > Planctomycetales > Planctomycetaceae > UBA10511. The sequence continues at coordinate 421 of JAPLOC010000807.1, forward strand.
CTGCAGGTCCGTGGGACTCTTGGATTTCGCAAATCCACGAAACACCAGTTCGGGAGGAAAACTGCTTTCTGAACTCGCGTATCCGATCATCCAGTCAGTGCGGTCTTGAGGTGGAATCAGTCGATTGCCACTCAACTCACTGATTGCCCGCAAGCCGGCAGGGAATTGAATCGCTCGAAACAACTCCGTTTTCCCCGCGCCCCGGTCGCCGACAACCAGAATCACGTTCGACTCGAGTGCGCGCGCGTGTTCTTTTAATGGCAGGAATCGCTTGAGGAATTGGTCTTTCGGTTCCGACTCGGCGACGCCGTAGCTTCCCATTCCGCTGATGAGCCGGAGCAACTCGGGTTTGTCAGAACTCTTCGAGTTCGTCATGTGTTGCTTCGTCCGGATCGTTCCAAAAGCGTAGCGACGAGTCGGCGATATTCTCCCTCACACAGGAAGTCTGCCACATCGGCTAAATGCGAATAACCCGCGACACGGCTGTCCCAGGAAATGACTGCCGGAAAATGGGGACTATCAATCGACTCGGGGTCGGGCACGGGCCACTCGGACGAGTCCGATTGCTGCGGATCGAAATAGTTTTCCGCGAACAAATCAAACGATCGCTCGCGGAATTCCCGGACCTGACGTTCCCGAAATTCGCCGGACGGTGCCCCCATCGCCTGGACGACGAGACATTCTCGTTGCATCAGACCGGCGAGGACACGATGGCGTCCCAATTGCGCAATCGCCACCGCCAATCCCTGCCAACTCTGCTCCGACGGCAATCCCAAAATCACATGCCAATGTGCCAACCCACTCAACGACAACCCGCCAAGATCGTGAAAGCCGGCTCGTGAATCAATCAGCACGAAGTCTGGTCGACAGGAGTTTCGCAACTGCTTGAGCAGTTGATGCAAGGGCGATACGTCGCCACTCGCGACTTCCGCGGTTCGATAGAGAAACTCGTAATTCACCCGGGCCAGTTTTTCGAGATACATGTCATCGACGACACCGGCGGGAACGACGGCGATCTCCGTACCGTCCTGGATGATCTTGGGGTCATCGCACAAATGGTAGTAATCTTGAATTTCGAGCCGTCCCTGCAAAACGGATTTTTCGAGCAGGTAGTCGACCACACCGCAACGAGCGTTCCCTCCCGTCGACGAGTGGAACAACGTCCCAATTCCGGGTGACTCCACATCGAAATCAATCACGACGACCCGCTTGCCCGCGCGTGCGAGCTGGATCGCCGTCGCCGCGAGCGCCGTCGTACGACCGACTCCCCCCTTGAATGAGAAAAAGGAGACGATCAACGGCGAACTTCCCGTCGAGTCCATTGGCCACGGCGATTGCAGTGGTGTTCCAAACCACGCGTCCTTCGAGAATCTTCGATCGAGCAGAAAACTTCGATCCTGTCCGGGGGGTTCCGGCCGCGCCTCGCTCCAGACGCACTAGTAGACCTCCCGGCGACTCGGTGTCGTACTCTCATCCTGGATCCAAACTTCATTCGTCCAAAAGGCGTCAGCCGCCCGACTGAAGCGGTTTTGCAACGACTGGGAAACCATTTTGGGATCCTGCCCTGCCGCTGGCTCAGCCAGAATTCGACTTCGTCCGTTCAAGTCAAAAATCGCGCAGATGCGAGCCACCTCCGGCCCCACGTCACGCAATTCGGTAAGCAAATCAAGACGCGCGTCGCCAAAGTGCTTCACGGAATGCGCACCTTTCCGCACATTCGGATGGAGGACGTCGACAACGTATTTTGACTGGCTGGGATTGAGAACCCAGAGCAACTTGATCGCGTCCACACTGAGCGCTTCCACATCATGGCCCAGTTTCTTCACAGACAGCGATTCATGCGAGACGAGCAGCTTGAGCGCACACTCGGCTACGTACCCTGCCAAGTATGCGGCATTGTCGTGCCGGCCTCGGTGAAGCAGGAATACGGCGTCGTCGAAATGCCGCGCCGCTGCGGATTCAAATCGCTCGTGCGTCACTACTTTTCCACCGTCACCCAGACCGGCTCGCCGGCGAAGGTCATTTTCATCACGAAGTTGATCGAGACGTGGGCCATCACCGGGATCAGTTGTTTTTCCACCACCGGAGCGTCGGCGGCCGCCTTGAGGGTGATCACCCCCTGGGTTTCCGTTCCCGTCAGAAGCGTCTTGCTGTTGGCACCATCCAGCGTCACCCCTTTGGGCAGGCTGTTGCCAAACGGACTCTCCAGATGCTGAAACAGCACGTCGAGGGTTACATTCCCGGTGAATCCGGGTGCCCGTTCGATCGTGACGTCGATCTTCCTCGATTCCCCCGGTTTGAGCTTGATGTCGGTCGCGCTCAATTTCACCGACCGCACATCCATCGGCTCGGCGATCGAAACGGTGTGCATGTCGACGGGATAGTTCCCGCGTCCACCGCCCGGCGAGTAATACTCCTGCAACGGCTGGCCGACCGCCGACAGTTGCAGCGGTTCCGCATTGGGGACCGCGTGTGTCGCCGACCCGAGAACGCGGATGTTGGACGCGTCGAACTTCGCGTCGGGGGCGGCGTGGAGGATGACACAGCCGTCGTTCGCGCCGGCGAGAATTCGGCCGGTTATCGCAGTGACGCCCGCGGGCAACCCTTCCACTCCCAGGATCACATCCCCCGCAAAGCCGTTCTTTCGCAACGCGCGGACGTAAAACACGCCCCCCGATCCCGGGGCGAGCAGCGTCTTGTCGGTGTCGACTTCCAGCAGGAAATGGGGCTGAGCCCGCGTGATTTCGATCGCGTAAGTGAACTGCGCCCCGCCCCGCAAGTGCAGGTCGCGGATCTCGAGGGTGTACTTTCCATCCGCCGGCGCACCCCAGTTTTCCAGCCAGGAGTCGGCGGTCTGCACGCGATCGACGGTGGAATCATCCGCTTCGGAGACCAATGCCCCCTTGTCGTTCAAAATCCTCAGGAACGGATCGATCGCCGACCATGCCTGCCGCGCGACGACTCGAAACGACAACCGGTCGCCCGCCTTCGCTTCAAACGTGAAACAATCGACGTCGGATTCACTTTCGATCGTGCCTGCGACAACCGTCGGAATCGCGATCGTCTGCGCCTGCTCGACCGTATTGTTCGGCTGAGGCGCTTCGAGTGTGATCGCTGACTTCGTACTGAGAACCGTCACGTCATTGAGCGGCTGCCCGTTGAAGACCGGAGCGATCGCGCGTAGTCCGGCCGGTGTGTCGGCCGGCAGCGTGAACGGTGCCTGGGCTCCCGCAGGCAGGTTGTATCCCACCAGGGTCAATTGCGTCGCGACACCCGGAACCAGGGCCAGGGGAGAGACCTGGGTCACGAACGGCCGATTGTGCACTTCGACAGCGTACGTCCAGTCGGCGTTCCCCTGATAACGCACGTCCCGCACTTCCAGCACATAGTCCCCCGGCTGTGTAAACTGGTAAAACAGCAACGGGTCGCCCGCGAAGTGATTGTCTGACGTCGCCAGAACACCACCCGTCGCATTCCGCAGCGTGATCAGCGGATCGACGCGAATCTGCATATCGTGCAATCGATTGAGCAAGCGCTGCGACCGCACTTCGAACACCAGCCCGGTCGGGGCGTCGATTTTGAACTTGTAGAAGTCCAGATCCTCAGCCTTTTCAATCGTCCCGCAAATGGTCGCGGGAAGATTGACCAGTTGTGCTTTCGCCAGCGTGTCGTTGTCCGGATTCTCTGCGACCACCGGATCCCGCCCCACGACAAGTTGCCCGACCGTGCTGGCTCCCTGCGGCGTGATCACCCGGAAATCGCGCACACCGGGCACCGCATCGGGCGCGACAGTGAACCGGACTTTCGCTTTCGGAGTATTGGGCTTCTTTTCGGGTGGTTTCTCACCCGGCTTCACCTCGGGAGGAATGACCTCTCCGGTCACTCCCGAACCGGAGACAATCACTTTTGACGCGCCGTACAGATTGTACCGCGCCGAGACCTCATGTTCGGTGGTGGCCCCGACCTGAGCCGCCGCCGGCTTCAGACTCATGAGCATCGGATAGGAGTTGTTGGTTTGAGCCGAAGCCGGGCCGGCAACCGCGAACAACAACGCGACCGTCGCCGAGACGAAAGTCGGCAACCCGCGAACGAAGCGACGAGCGAAGGGCATGGGGAAATTCCTGATCTGGAGGGGCAAACCCGACGAGGCTGCAAGGCCCAGTTTACCGTGTCGCGAGGGGTTGTGTCGCCCGGAGATACGCGAACAGGTCGCGCACCTGCTGGTCGGTGTAATTCTTCAAGAGTCCTTCGGGCATCATCGACTGGGGACTCGCCGCCATCTCGTCGATTTCGTCGCGGCGGAGCGACCGCGACTGTCCGTCGCTGAATTTCAGGACCACCACCCGCGCGTCCTGGTCGGCGATGAACCCGCTCAACGTTCGGCCATCTTTGGTCACCACCGTATACGCCTCAAACCCCTCGCGGATCTGAGCGCTCGGATTCACGACATTGACCAGCATCGTGTGCAGATCATCGCGTTTATAGCCCGTGAGCTCCGGCCCGATGCGACCTCCTTCTTCAAACAGCACATGACACTTTCCGCAACTCTCGAGGTACAACTTCCGTCCGTTGTAAGGGCTGCCCGTGCCGACACTGAGTGTCTCTTTGAATTTGTCGACCTGAGCCAGCATCTCGGCGGTGGTCGCCCCCTTCACGCTGCCAAAGTGCTTTTCGACAATCGCCGCGATCTGGTCGTCGCGCTGGAACAAGATCCGCTGCACGATTTCGACGGGAACCGTCCGCGGGGCGATTTGTCCCGCGTCGACGGCGTTCAACAGCGATCGCGCCCACGACTTGCGGCTCGCCAGAACATTCAACGCAGTCGGCCGGGCGATCTCGGACAGGTTCGGCAGAAGCATGACGATCTGTTCGCCAATTTTCGGGTCGTCGTACGATTGGAGAGCGCCGAGCGCCGCGCTTTGCAAGTCGGGGTCTTTAGTCGACTTCACAACGGCCTGCAACACGTTCACCGCAGAAGGGGGATGAATCTCGGCGAGAATCTGCAGGAATTTGAGCCGATCTCCCTTGGGGGCCTGCTCGCTGGCGACAGCATTCAACGATTCTTCGAGAGCGGCGGAGTCCCCCTGCCGCAATCGCAGCGCGAGCGAGCCCCCTCCCGCTTTGGCAATGGCGGCGATCAGTTCATCCGGAAGGCCGGCGAGGGAGCGCCCTTCATACGCCTTTTCAAAACCCGCGAGCAGCAGTTTCGCCCGGTCCGCATCGGGAGCGAGCGAAAGGAGTGTGGCGCACGCCAGCAGGTCTTTGCGTGTCCCCGCCAAGGCGTACCGCCGCATCGTCCGCTCGAGGATTTGTTCACGAACCAGTTTCTGTCCCCAGACTGCGGGATCCGCGAAGAGCGCCAGGACTGCCTCTCGGTCCGTCTCGGCGTGCGCTTCGATCGCCCACCACAACAGCAGCGGAATGTGGATGTCCCCCGCGTCGTCGTCCCGGCGGAGCATCGCGCTGACGATGGGGAGCGCAACACCTCCAGGCAGTCGGCGGATCGAACAGGCGAGCTGACTGCGCACCTCGGCGTGCTGTTCGTGGTAGGCCAGGGTCTTCATGGCGGCGGCGAATTCGGGCGAGACATTCTTCGTGTCTCCCGAGAGCCGGATCGTCCACAATCGAACATACGGATTCCCGTGCTTCAACAGCCGCAATGAGACCGGCTCCGTCAATCCCCCGAGTCGGTACAGACCCCACAAATACGCCACGGCGGTGTCGTCGGTACTCGCTTCGAGTTTGGCCAGCAGTTTCGCGGCACCGTCGCCCGGCTGCTTCCAGGCGAGCATCAGCAACGCGGTTTCGCGGAACCAGCGGTTCGCGTCGGTCAACCGATCGATGAGTTCGTCGGTCGACGATTTGCCGAGATCAAACGGGGGAATCGCCGTCCCGCCTTTCCGCTTCAGACGCCAGACCCGCCCATGCTCCCGGTCGATCCGACCCTGGTAATGGCTGGAATGGTCGATCCGCTGCTCGTACAGGTCGGCGACATAGATCGCGCCATCGGGACCGACCTGAATGTCGACCGGCCGAAACCAGGTGTCTTTGGTGACGACGGGATGATCGACATCCTTCGTTTTCAGCGACGACCGGTCGGGGAAGACATCGCTGCGGACCACGTGTCCTTGCAGCGGTCCCACACCGAACAGTTGGCCGTGGTATTGCACCGGCAACGACGATGCCCCGGAATTGCTGCGGGCTCCTTCATAGATGATGAACTGGTGGGTGAAGCGCGGCACGTTGTCGTGCGTCATGTTTTCGAAAAACCCAAACGCGTAGGGATTCGAGAGTGACCCGTGTTTTTCGAAACCTTTGCGGTAATAGCCTCCCTGCACATAGTGAAAGCCACGGGTATTGCCGCCGTTGTGTCCGGAATAGATTCGGCCGTGGGCGTCGATTTCGAGGCCAAAGGCGTTGCCCCCCCCTTCGCCGAAAATCTCGTACTGCTTGCTGATCGGGTGATACCGCCAGATGCACTGACCGAGCGAACGGACAGCTTTCGCCGGGTCAACACCGGGCGCGCGAATCACCCCCGTGACGGTGCTTCCCTGGGCACCGTACAGCCAGCCGTCGGGGCCCCAGCGGAGACTGTTGGCGATGGAATGCGAGTCTTCCATTCCGAATCCTTCGAGATGAACAACCGGATCGCCGTCGGGAATGTCGTCGTGGTTCTTATCGGGATAGAACAGCAGATAGGGGGGTTGCAACACCCACAATCCGTCTTTGTCAAACGCGAACGAGGAGGTCAGGCTCAAGCCTTCGACGAAGACGCCATGCTTGTCGAACTTTCCATCCCCATCGACATCTTCATGAAACGAGATGCGATCGAGTCCCTTAAAATGGTTCGGCGGGGCCGCGGGAACTTTGTCATAGACCGACCGCAAAAACTTATCGCGGGCGACCATTTTGAGTCCGGCCGGGTCGGGGTATTGAATGAACTCATTCACCCACAGTCGGCCCCGCGTGTCCCACTTGATACTCAACGGCTGGCTGATATCGGGTTCACCGACCGCCAGTTCGATTTCGAGGTCACTGGGTACGGTGAAGAGTTTGAGCGCCTCGGCGGGTGATTGCGGCCCCGCGTCGTCGATTCGCTTGAGGGTCTTGGCGACCTCGGCTGCGTCTTCGAGTTTACTGAAGAGCGGATAGCCGGCGGGGACTTTTGTCCCGTCGAAATTCGCGAACGCCGCGTTGTCCCCCGGACGAAACTGCCAGTCCCCCGCCATGCGGATCGCCTGTTTCCCGCCAAACAACACGGGGGGAGCGGCATTGAAGCCGGTCCGCCCCTCCTGGTTATAGACCCGCAACGCCACGACGTTCGGCGCGTCATAGCGAACCGTGTCGGCGGAAATGAAAAAGCGATCGGTCCCCGCCAGGCCGCTGCGAAAGAACGGTGGAAACTCGCCGGCGTTACCAACTTTCTTGCCGTTGAAGTAAACCTCGTGAGCCGCATCCACCGGTTCGACGAACAGTTCGAGGTCGTTCCCCTTCCAGTCGGCGGGTGCCTGGACAAACCCACGGTACCAGGAGAGATTCTCTTCGCCGGCTGGCGGGTTCTTCCAGACCTCGGGAACTTTAACAGGCTTCCAGTCGACCGGTGCCTGTGCGAACGGCCGGCTCGACATCGCGAACAGAACGCACCCGACCGCCAGCAACAGGCTTCCCACAGCACGGAATCGCGGATTGCCAAGCTGTCGCGGAAGGGGATCGTGTGACAGTGGCATTGTTCGCTCGCGGGTTCGAGGAGGGAGGTTGTGGGGTTTGGCGTGGTTCGGAGGGGCAACGACGCCGTTTCTACCGGCCGACATTTGTGGGATGCCGGTTTTGTAGCGACGACGCTCCGCGGCGTCGCTCCGGTTGTGTTTCCCGCGAAGCGGAACCACAACCGGCTGTGGCAAACACGCGTCCGAATTGACTCAATCGACAGCCCCCAGGGGGTGGGGAATGTCCGATTGTGTGCGCTGGTACAGGCTATCTCGCCATCCGATGTGAATCAAGTTGTTGGCGGCGCTGTTTTGTGAATACTCTCCGCGTCCGATTTGCTTCAATTGGCGGAATTCCTCTAAACTGGCGCACATGACGTCGCCGTCCCACACCATTCTCCAAGTTCCGGCTTCCGCACAACCACCTCTGCGGTGGGTGGCGCTCGATGCCGTTGGCACGGTCATTTACCCCGATCCGCCGGTTCGCCAGGTCTACTTCCAGTCGGCGAAGCGGCACGGCTCGCAGTTCACCGAAGCGGAAATCGAACAGCGGTTTCGGACCACCTATGTTCGCCTCGAGGAAGAGTCTACCAACGGATACCAGACCAGTGAGAATCTTGAAGAAGAGCGCTGGAGGGCCGTTGTGAGGGAGGTTCTTAGCGACGTTCCTGACCCGGCAACGTGCTTTCGCGAATTGTTCGACTGGTTCGCCTCTCCCAACGCGTGGCGGGTGTATGCCGACGTCGCTCCCGCGCTGGCGCTGCTGGCACAACTGGGGGTTTCAACGGCAGTGGCATCGAATTTCGACCGTCGGCTGCACCCCGTGTTGAATGGGTTGCCGGAACTGGCGTCGATTCCGCTGCGGGTGGTGTCGTCGGAGGTCGGGTATCGCAAGCCGGCGTCTGAATTCTTCGCGGCCCTGCAATCGCAGACAAATTCACCCGCCGACCAGATCGCGATGGTGGGGGACAGTCACGCAAACGATGTCGAAGGGGCACTGCGGGCGGGGCTGCGGGCCGTCTGGATCGATCGCCGTCGCCCCGCCGGCGAAGGGCACGTTCAAACGCTGGCCGAGGCCGTTGACCGACTGTTTGGTTCTCGTCGGATTCCCATCGAATGACACCGGCATTGGTCCGTTGAATGGATTCCCATCCAGCCGCTGTTCCACGTTATGTCGTCATCCAGCGAAATCCGAATTCGGGCTCCGGATGGCGGCGTTCGTTGATTTATGACCTCGTTCGAGAGCTGAAAATCCTGGGATTCGCTCCACGGTTGTTTCGCGGTCGGGAACGGTTCGACGCGTGGCTGGCGATTCCCGAAAATCGTGCGCAAGTCGTCTGTCTGGTGGCGGCGGGGGGGGATGGAACCGTCGGGGATCTGTTGAATCGCCATCCCGGAATGCCGCTGGCGCTGTTGCCGGTCGGGACCGAAAATCTGCTGGCACGCGGACTGGGGATCCCCGCATCGGGTCAAGGAGTCGCCCGGCTGATCGCTGGAGGGTGTGTCCGTAGACTGGATTTGTGTCGCCTCGGAGAGCGACGTTTCACCTTGATGGCGAGTGCCGGCTTTGACGCCGAGGTGATTCGGCGGGTTCATGCGCGGCGTAGTGGACATATTTCCTATTTGTCGTATTTCCAACCAATCGCGGCGGCGCTGCGTAGTTACACCCATCCGCCGTTGTCGATCTGGTTCGACGACGATCCTGTTCCCGAAACGGCCCGACTGGTGGTGGTCGTCAACTTTCCGATGTACGCACTCCGTTTGCCGGTGGCACCTGACGCGCTTCCCGACGATGGCTGGCTGGAAGTCCGCCTGTTTCGCCAGGGATCGGCGTTCCAAATGCTGCGGTACTTTTGTAACTTGGCGCTCGGGCGGCTTGACCGTTTGCCCGACGTCGCCACGCGACGCGCCCGCGTCCTGCGAATCGAATCCACCGGGGTTGTTCCCGTGCAGGTCGATGGTGACCCGGCGGGTGTTGTTCCCGCCGTGGTGGAAATTCTACCCGGTGCGCTCGACGTGTTCGTCCCCGTTCCGGAACATCCTTCGAAGAGCCGTGCGTGATGCCCGACAACCCGGTGACCATTGGACCGTATCGCTGTGGTCGCGGCGAGCCTCTGTTGATCATCGCGGGGCCGTGCGTCATCGAATCGGAAGAGTTGATTCTGTCGGTGGCGAAGCGGCTGCGCGACTTGCGGGATGAACTGGGAATTCCCATTGTTTTCAAGTCGAGCTTCGACAAGGCGAACCGGACGAGCGTGACGAGCTTCCGCGGTCCGGGGCTGGAGAAGGGGTTGGAGATTCTGGCGAAAGCCAGGGCCGTCACGGGGCTGCCGGTCCTGACCGATGTGCATGAACCGGCTCAGGCCGAACCGGTGGCGGCCGTTTGCCAGGTCTTGCAGGTGCCGGCGTTTCTCGCCCGGCAGACCGACCTGGTTCAGGCGATCGCCGAGGCGACCGGGCGGACCGGCGGTGTGATCAACGTCAAAAAGCCGCAATTCATGGCACCAGAGGACATGATTCATGTCGTGCGAAAGTGCGAACAGTTCGGCAATCCCCGGGTGCTGCTGACCGAGCGCGGCGCGATGTTTGGTTACGGCCGGCTGGTGAACGATTTTCGCTGCATTCCAGTGATGCAGGGGCACGGGACACCTGTCGTGTTCGATGCGACGCACAGCGTGCAGATGCCGGGGGGAGAGACGACTGGGGGGCAGCGTGAGATGGTGCCGTTTTTGGCCCGGGCGGCGGTCGCCTGTGGGTGCGACGCGGTGTTTTTTGAAACACATCCCGACCCCAGCCGGGCGAAGAGTGATGGGCCGAACATGATTCCGCTGGACGAACTTCCCGCGATCCTGCGGCAATTGATGCGACTGCGCGCGGCACTGTCGACCGAGGGAGGAAACTGAACATGGCGATGCGAAACACACAACGGTGGCGCGGAGTGATTGCGGGCTTTGGAATTCTGGCGATCTGCCTGTCGCTGGCCGGTTGCCCCAGTCAGCCCACCGGAGGAAACAAGCCGGCCGAGCGGGAGGCGGGGTCGTCGGGAAATGACGACACCAACCCGTGCGATGAATTGCTGAAGAGCCTGTTCGATGTCTATCGGATTGAAAAGTTCGAGACGACGTTCGACTTGGGGATCTGCGCCAATCGCATGAATGACTGGTACCGTGGGTGTGGTTCCGCGCCGGGCGGCAACAAAGAGCCGGCTTTGCCCGAGGGGGCCAAAAAGCTGTTTTCGGGGGCGCAACTGGCCCTCATGTCGGGAGAGCAATTCCGCACGCGCGACGCGTCTCACGTGCGAGACTGCGTGCTGTTCCAGGCGATCGCCAGGCGGGTGTCGCAATCACCGCTCCGAATCGGGGAGACCGACCTCGACCGCGCGCTGGCGACATTCGAACATGTGGTGAGTGCCGTGCAGTTACAGCCCAAGCACTCGGCCGACCTGCCGTTCACAGCGTATGAGATTTATCTCTTGGGACGCGGGACGGCGACCGATCGCGCGTGGTTGTTTGTCAACGCGCTCCGCGCGATGCGGCTGGACGGGATCTTGCTGACTGCGGCCGACGCTGAGGATCCGGGGCTCGCGGGGGAGAGCGTCCCCTTTGTTGTCGGGGTTCCGATCGATGGTCAGATCTACCTGTTTGATCCGGCACTGGGAATTCCGATTCCCGCCAAATCATCGAAACCCGGGCGCATCGAGCCGGCGACCCTCGCGCAAGTGGTCGCTGACCCGACCGTGCTGACTCAACTCGACGTGGGAGATCGAAAATACCCACTCACCTCGGAACAACTGAAGTCACCCGCGGTGATGCTGGTGGGAGATCTGGGCTATTATTCGGCTCAATCACAGGCCTTGCAGCAGGTCTTTATCGGGGACCATGCCGTGGTGGTTTCCGACGTCCGGCTGTGGAAATACCCGCAGGATCAGATCGCCAAGAGTCTGGCACTCAATGAGACGCAACAACAGATTCGCAAGGGATTGAAGTTACGGTTCATGGCGTATCTGGTGGTGGTTCCTGACCCGAGAAATCCCGGACAGTTCACGCTTGCCGGCTCGAAAACGACCCGAGATCCGGCGCTCCAGGGAATGGATGAAAAAGATCGGGATGTGGGCGGATTCTCCCGCACGGAAACCCGGTCGACTTCCGGCCGACAGATGGAAGGACGATTGAGTCATATCGCGGGCGAATTGCCAACAGCGATCAAGGCGTACGTGGAGGTCCAGAGCAACGCCCCGACGATTCTGAGATTTCCGCAGGATCCGTTGATGATCGATATGGGAAGCGGGCCGATCGATATCAAGCTGTTTCACTTTCTGGCGATTGACGACGCGGTGTTCTGGTCGGCGATGTGTCAGTTGGAACAGGGGCAGTATGGCCCCGCGGCCAGTACGTTTGACCGATACCTGAGGCAAGCCGCCAAGTTGAGTGAATGGACCCGGCAGGCCCGCCGGATGCGCGCCGTCGCGCTGGCCGCTCAGGACAAATTCGAAGAGGCCGCCGCGACGCTGGAGAAAGTCTCGGAGGACGATCCCGAGTACGCGGGTTACCAGGCGATGGTTCGGAATTGGAAACAGTGAGCCGACGAAACCGTGTGGTCGTAGGCCCCGGGCTTGTTTTGGAACAGAAGGAAACGAAGGAAACGCAGAAGTCCGGAGGAATTCGGGAAGATTCCATGCCGGAGGGTTCCGGTTCCCAGAACGCAGGTTCGAGTTGTTCCTCCAGCTCCCGCCCCGGATCGCCCGGCCGAACGGTAAATCGAGCAAGACCATTCGTTAATGGGTATATTTGCACACGCCAGTCAATCCACCCCTGCGAGCAAGTCTGACCACGAGTCCACGTCGAGCAGGCGGACAGCAAGGCGTTCGAAGACGGCCAGCTCAGTGATCGTCTCGATGGACTTACGAATCTTGACCGGCGGCTTGCCGAAGCGCTTTGTCCCTTGGACCAACAGGATCCGGCGGGCTTCTTCCTCGCGTCCTTCTTCAAGACCCGCTGCGCGACCCTCTTTCAGAATCGCCTGGTAGGTGACCGATTCTTTCATCGAACGAACTCCCTGCAATAGTTGGCTGACAATTGCCTGCTCAAATTCTAACCCCATGAAGGGATTCGGGCGAGAATTCCCACACCCGAATAACGGGGTATTTGAATGCGAGATACAGCTCGCCATCGGGCAGTTTCCACTCCACGCTTCCCTTTGTTCCGCGTCCACGCGCCTGCCGTCGCATCAGCATCAAGACGCTTCGCACAGGAAGCGAATGGCGGTTCCGCAGGAGGACGTTGTACTGTAGCATTCGGTCGCCAAGCGTCGCGTCGCGGCCGGTTTGAAACTCCAGGTGCAAGATCCAAGGGTCGCGATCGCCGATCCGTGCGACGCAACAGGAATTCGACGTGAAACCGCCGACAGGACGAAGCTGGCAAAGAGCCGCGCACGCAGTAAGCGGGCGTCGATTACCGCTTACTGCGTGCGCGGCTC
>JAPLOC010000808.1 GCA_026692825.1 Planctomycetota bacterium
GTGTGTTGAGCTGGAGTGTGCCGTGCTGGCGGGTAACGTGGATACCACTCCACGATCATGGCCCAATCACTCTGCTACTGCTTCTTGACGGGCGCGACTCGGGCTCAATGTCGCATCGCCCACTGAGCCGGGGATAAAAAAATCGCCGGTGTCCCCAACGGGAACACCGGCGATTCTCGAAGCGACTCCGACGGGACTTGAACCCGCGACCTCTGGCGTGACAGGCCAGCGCTCTAAACCGACTGAGCTACGGAGCCAAACGAGATCCCCATTCTACAGACCCCGCCGCCGACGTCAACTCACTTGACGTTGAGATTTGTTCGGCGTACCGTCGCGCCCATGCGGGATCCCCCCGCCGGAGAGAAAGTGTGAATTCCAACGGTCGCGTCGCCCTCATAACCGGCATCAGTGGTCAAGATGGATCGTACCTCACTGAACTGCTGCTCACAAAAGGCTATGTCCTACACGGACTGGCCCCCTACCTGCGGTACGGACTCCCCGTGGATCCCCGGGTGACATTTCACCCATGTGATCTTTCCGATGCGTCGAATCTTTCTGAGATTCTCGACCAGGCGCAGCCCGACGAGGTCTACCATTTAGGAGCCCAAAGCCACGTCAAGCTGTCGTTTGAAATTCCCGTCCACACTGTCGACGTAACCGGATTGGGAGTCTTGCGGATTCTCGAATCGATTCGCCAGTTCCAGAATCGCTCTGGGAAGCAGGTGCGGTTTTACCAGGCCTCGTCGAGCGAAATGTTTGGCCAGGCGGTCGAGTCTCCCCAGAACGAGCGGACCCCGTTCCATCCCCGCAGCCCGTACGCCTGTGCCAAGGTGTACGCCCACTGGCAGACGATCAACTACCGCGAAGCGTATGGAATGTTCGCCTGCAGTGGCATTCTGTTCAACCACGAATCTCCCCGCCGGGGGGAGGCGTTCGTCACCCGCAAGATCACCTTGGCCGCCACACGGATCAAACTGGGACTCCAGCACGAACTGCGGCTCGGAAATATCGACGCCCGGCGTGACTGGGGCTTCGCGGGAGATTACGTCGAGGCGATGTGGCTGATGCTGCAACAACCCGAGCCGGACGATTACGTGATCGCATCGGGGGGGCAGCACTCCGTCCGGGAATTCCTCGATGAGGTGTTTGGTTGCCTGGATCTCGACTGGAAGAAGTACGTAGTGATCGACCCGGCGTTTTACCGCCCGGCTGAAGTCGAGACCTTGCTGGGTGACGCGACGAAGGCGCGGGAGAAACTGGGGTGGCAGCCACGCGTGGCTCTGGCCGATCTGGCACGTATGATGGTGGAATCGGATCTGGAGCTGGCCCGTCGCGAGGCGGCCGCCGCCCGCGGAGTGTAAATGTCGGGCGACGCGATTCCAATTCGTCTCTCACTCGTTTCTCACCAGGTGCCGGCCGATGGACCGGTTTGACTCATGCCCTCCGAGAGCGCGAGCTACGCCGACTGCTACGATCTGCTGAAATTGCCCGGAGACGATCCGCGGGTGATTGACTCGTTGCGTCCGGTGGGATTTCGCGAACTTCCCGCCGCCCGCGACCGGTTGCGATTGTGCCTGACAGGGGCGGGAGATCCAGTCGCCTGCGCTGCGGTTCTGCCGACGCTCCTCCTGTCGATTTCCGACGCCGCCCAGCCCGATCATACCCTGCTCAATTTTGAACGCTTTGTGCAAAGCGTTCCCGATCGGCCCAAGCTCTTTCAGACGCTGGCGGCGAACCCCCGCGGGATCGAGATTCTGATCCGGCTGTTCGTCGGGAGCCAGTTCCTCACCGACATTCTGCTCTGCAATCCGGGGTATCTCGACCGCCTGATGGAGCAGAAGCGGCTGGCCGACCTCAAAAGCGTGCAGCAGTTGTATATCGAGGCACAAGGGGTGTTGCGGGGAATCACCGATCCCGAACTGCAGATCGACGCGCTCCGCCGATTTCAACGCTGGGAGCTGTTGCGAATTGGGGTATGCGATTTTTTCGGACTGCTCGACCTGCGCCGGGTGACCGTGCAATTGTCTCTGTTGGCCGACGCGCTCACCCGGGCCTGCCTGACTCACGCCTACGGCGATTCGGGAGGAACCGAGGAAGGGTTCTGCGTCATCGCGATGGGGAAACTTGGGGGAGAGGAACTCAATTACAGTTCCGATATCGACTTGCTGTTTCTGTCGGGGAACAATTCGTCGTCGCACTGGCGGGTCGGGCAGAAGCTGATCAAGGCGCTCACGGGGGTGTCGGCGGCCGGTTTCATGTATCGGGTCGACATGCGGCTGCGTCCCTGGGGCCGATCGGGGGAACTGGTCTCCGCGGTCGACGCGCATTTGAACTACCTCGCACAGCACGCCCGGCTGTGGGAAAAGCAGTCGATGTTGAAGGCCCGGGTGATTGCCGGCGATCTGGCGATGGGGAACGACTTTCTCAAGCGGGCGGCTCCGTTCCTGTTTCAGAATCCGCCCGAACAGGTTCGCGACAGCGTTCGCGAGATGAAGCGGAAAATTGAAGCCGACCTGCAGAAAAAAGGCCGGCTCTGGGGTGAGGTGAAGCTGGGGGAAGGGTCGATTCGCGACGTCGAATTCACCGTGCAGTACTTGCAACTGGTTCACGGCGGAAACAGACCCGAGGTGCGCAGTTTCAACACGCTCGACGCGCTGGTGCGTCTGGCCGACATGGGCTTTCTGCATGCCGACGAATACCGGCTGCTCAGTGACGGATACGTGTTTCTGCGGACGGTCGAACACGCGTTGCAGTTGATGCACAACAAACAGACGCACGAGTTGCCACGCGATGAAGCGGAACTGGCGTACCTCGCGCGACGGCTCGACTTTCCCACCAGCGCGCAATTCTTGCAGCATTATCAGAAACACCGTGAGGGAGTGCGCGGGGTCTACAACCGCTATCTGGGGGATCGCGACAAAGTCCGCGAACAAGTCAGCGACGACGAAAAACCGACGCTCAACCGCCATCTCTCCCGGCTGCGGGGGGATTATTCGAAGGCGTTCACGGAACCCGACATCGAACGGCACGCGGTCCTCGCCGACCGTGTCACGCAGAGTCAGCCGGTGACTGTGGAAGCGGTTGCCGACGGAGACGACTGGCGGGTGACCATCGTCGGGTATGACTACCTGGGGGAATTGTCGCTGATTTCCGGGTTGCTGCTGGTGTACGGGTTCGACATTGTCGAAGGACAGGTCTTCACCTACGCCCCGATGGCCCCGACACGCTCTTCGCCCTCCAAGAAGCCCGCGACCCGGCCCGCCTGGACGCGGCAAGCGTTCCGCAGGCCGTTGAATCGTCCCGATGCCTCCGCCAGCCGCGAGTCGAGCGAAGACTCCCGGCAGAAGATTGTTGATGTGTTCGTTGTGCATTCGACCCGCGGCCCGGTCGATGCCGACGTCTGGAAAAGCTACGCGCGCGATCTGCAGGAACTGCTGAAACTGCTTCACGCCGGTCAACGGGACGAGGCGCAGGGGCGGGTTCTGAAACGCGTCGCGTCGACGTTGCGGACGATGCCCTCCGAGGCGCAGCACATCCTGTACCCCATCGACATCAAAATCGACAACGCGGTTTCCGATCAGTACACGGAACTCTTGATCGAAGGGCAGGACACGATCGGGTTCCTCTATGAGCTGACCAACGCGCTCTTGTTGTCGGGGGTGTATATCGCGCAGGTGCGGGTGCTTTCGGAGGGGAATCAGGTTCACGACACGCTGTACGTGACCGATGCTCAGGGCCAGAAGATCAGCGACCGGCAACGGTTGTGGGAATTGCAGGCGACGATGGTGTTGATCAAGCACTTCACGCATCTGTTGCCGCGCTCGCCCAATCCGGAAGGGGCGCTGTTGCACTTTCGCGATTTCATCGCGCAACTGTTCGCTCGTGGCGACTGGGCCGAGGAACTGGCGTCGCTGGAACAGTCGGATGTTCTCGAAGCGCTCGCCCGGCTGTTGGGTGTCAGTGATTTTCTCTGGACCGACTTTTTGCGGATGCAGCATGCGAATCTGTTTCCCATTCTGCGCGACGTCAAGCTGCTGGAGCGTCCCCGGTCACGCGCTGAGCTGGAATCGGAACTGCGGAAGTCGATCAGCCAGGCGGCGGATTCCGCCTCCCGACGGATCGTCCTCAACGCGTTCAAAGATCGCGAGATGTTCCGGGTCGACATGCGGCACATTCTGGGGAGAATTGTCGAATTTTCGCAGTTTTCGGAAGAGCTGACCGACGTCGCCGAGGTGACGGTTGGAGAGGCGTGCGTTCTGTGTCTGGACGAGCTGGCGGTGGCAGCGAACTGGGATATGCGTCGGACATCGAGCTGATGTTCCTGTACCAGGGTGAGGGGAAGACGACGGGACCGAATGTGATCAGTGTCACGGAGTACTACATCAAGCTGGTCGAGCTGGTGACGCAGGCGATTCGGGCGCACCGCGAGGGGATTTTTGAGATCGACTTGCGGTTACGTCCCTACGGCCGAGCGGGGAGTCTGGCGGTCTCGGTCCCCGCGTTCGAGAACTATTTCAGTCCCGACGGGCCGGCGTGGCCCTACGAACGTCAGGCGCTGGTGAAACTTCGCCCCATCGCGGGAGACGCCGCGCTCGGGGCGGAGATTGTCACCTTGCGAGACGCGATGATTTACACCTCGGGCAAGTTCGACGTCGGGGCGATGCGGGGGATGCGCCAGCGTCAATTGCGACAACTGGTGACGGCGGGGATGTTCAACGCGAAACTCAGTCCCGGGGGACTGGTCGATGTCGAGTATCTCGTTCAGGGGTTGCAGATCACGCACGGCGCGAAGCATCCGCAGTTGCGGCTGACGAATACCCTGCAAGCGGTCGCCGCCCTGGAACAGGCGCGAGTGATCTCCGCCGACGATGCCGTCAAACTGTGCGAGGCGTACAATTTCCTGCGGCAGTTGATCGGGGCGCTGCGGGTGGTGCGGGGCAACGCCCGCGACCTGACGGTTCCCGAAGGGCACACAGAAGAATACAACTACCTGGCCCGCCGACTGGGTTACGACGAGGATCTGGATCGGCTGGCGGCGGACCAGTCACGGCACAGTAGCAGTGTGTTGGAGTTGAGCGAGCGGCTGTTGGGAGAGTGAGGGACCGCGGTCCGCTTGTCGCGGAGAAACCGCAATGTTCTGTCAGCGCAATTCAGGAGACGATTTATGCCGACCAGTTTCTACACCTCGCGGATTGAGCCCGGGGAATCGCTGAGAGGGACACACGCCGTCCGGGCGGGGAACCTCGTTCTGGTTGGGGGGCTGATGTCACTGGACCACGCGGGGAATGTTGTCGGAAATGACATTGTTCTTCAGA
>JAPLOC010000809.1:0-6497 GCA_026692825.1 Planctomycetota bacterium
TTTCAACCCCGCTTCAATGACCGACCATTTCGAACTATCGATCATGAAGGGAATGGCGGCGACCTCGGCCTCGCCCCCCAGCATCTGCACGAATTTTGTCATCGCCTGCTCGCCATCGAGCAGCGCTTCGTCCATGTTGATGTCGAGAATGTTCGCGCCGTTGACGACCTGTTCCCGCGCGACCGCGACCGCCGCCTCAAAATCTCCCGAGAGAACCAGTCGGGCGAATTTTTTGGAACCGGTGACGTTAGTCCGCTCGCCGATCATCACAAAATTGGTGTCGGGGCGGATCGTAAACGCGTCGAGACCACTGAGCCGGGTGTACGGTTCGACTTTCGGAATCGCGCGCGGCTGCACCCCAGCGACCGCCTGGGCGATTGTGTGAATATGGTCGGGAGTCGTTCCACAGCACCCCCCCACGATGTTGAGAAATCCCTGCTCGGCCCATTCGCGAAGCTGTGGCGCTAGGCTCTCGGGCGTTTCCGGAAAACCGGTTGGCAAGAGGGGATTGGGAAGGCCGGCGTTCGGGTGCGCCGATACGGGAATTGGCGCGATCCGCGACAGCTCTTCCAGCAGCGGTCGCATTTCCTTAGGCCCCAGCGCGCAGTTCATCCCCACGCTGACGAGGGGGACATGCGAAATCGAATTCCAGAACGCCTCGACGGTCTGCCCCGTGAACCCGCGATTGCCCTTTTCCTGGATGAAGGTGACCGACGCCATGATCGGCACCCGCCGCGCACTTTCTTCATCGAACAATTTCTGAATCGCGAAAAACGCCGCCTTGGAATTCAGCGGGTCAAAAATCGTTTCCACCAGCAGCAGATCGACCCCGCCAGCGAGCAGCCCCCGAACCTGCTCGGCGTAGGCTTCGACCAGTTGATCGAACGTCGTCCGCGCGCCGGCGTCGTTGGCGTCGGTATGGAACGAGGTCGTTTTGTCGGTCGGTCCGATGCTCCCCGCGACAAATCGCGGTCGGTGGGGGGTGCGATTCGAATACTCGTCCGCCGCCCGCTTCGCGATTTCTGCGGCCGCCTTGTTGATTTCAAACGCCAACGGCTGCAAGCCGTAACGCTCCAATGAAATCGCTTGCGCGTTAAACGTGTTCGTCTCGACGATGTCTGCACCCGCCTCGAAGTATTCCCGATGAATCCCTTCGATGATCTTGGGCTGCGTCAGACACAACAAGTCGCCCAGTCCCTTCAGGTCGTTGGGGTGCGAGGCGAATCGCGAGCCGCGATAGTCGGAATCGCCCAGCTTGTGCCGTTGGATCATTGTCCCCATCGCTCCATCCAGCACCAGAATGTGGCGGGAGAGCTGTTCGAGGAAAAGATCGGTGGCGGGACTGGATTTTGAGGAGGGCATGGAAGGAATGGACAACGGTACTTTCGCGACGGTTCGGTCACACGGGGGCGAATTGACTGCAAGCGGCCATAGTGTAACGACTTCGGTCACCCGACTCATCACAGTGCTAGACGGAAGTCGGAAATTACCGCGAACGATGAATGCGCACCGAAGCTGAGGGGACTCTGTCCCCCCAGACCCCCCTGGGATTTTTTTAGGCATTGGTCCGATGTCCAATGGACGGAAAAAAGCGACGGTTACCGGTACACACCGGCAACTGCCTGATGCACCCTTCGCTTTCCGGGCTTTGAGAGTTTCCGTGCATCGCCGAAACGTCAGCAACCGTTACCCGACATATGAGCCATTGGACACTGGACCCATGCCTCCAAAATCCCAGGGGGGGACAGAGTCCCCCCAGCTTCTGCCCAACGGGTTGATCACTGGTTTGCCCATCGCGGCTTGAAGACTTAACACGAACTCCGGTGACGTGCCTTACTTCGGGGACGCCGCGAATTCCGCGACAATCAACACACATTGACAAGTGATCACACACAAAACTCCCCATAACAGGGTGCGATGAACGGCTTTTGCCACGTCATCCTCTGAGGTGCCCGGCGCATGCCCGAACAGTGCCGCGATCGTTCCCGCAAGAAAACCCGAACAAACCACTTTCGCCACCAGGAATTCGCGCCAGGAGGGCGCTTTGGCCGGGCCGGCGAGCATCAGATCGAGCGACAGTCGCAACGATGCGTCGGGATGGCCGGCGGAATACACGAGAGCGGCGGCTAGAACTCCACCCGCCAGGGCAAGTCCCGTGGCGATCGCCATACACAGGATCTGCGCCAGGACCGTGGGGACGAGGGCAAAACTCTCCAACCGCCAGCGGGCGAGTGCCAACGTCTCCAATAACCCCGACCGAACCGCCGACGCGAGCCGGGCCGCCTGCGCCGCCCCCAGCTTCGTCGCGACCAGCCCACACGCCGCCAAGGGTAACACGACCCGCACCAGCGTGTGGCCGGTCGCTTTTAGAATCTCGGGCAGCAGCAATGGCTCGACCAGTTCAGGACGCGGGGTCTGTTCGAAAATGAAATATGCCACGGTCGCCGCCACCAGTAGCGACCCGGTCAAGGTAAAGAGCTGCGTTCCCGGCCCCAACGCGTCGCCCAAAACCTGCTGACACAGCGCGACCGGCCGTCTCAGTCCCAAAACTCCCCAGACAAACGCGATTGGCGACAGCGTCACCGCGCCGATCGCTTCCAACGCCGATGTGCATTGACGTTTCACCACGGCGACCAGGGGGCGTTCGACCGGCCCGGGTTCCAGAAGCAGCCGGCCGATTTCCCGCACCTCACGGGCGGCGTGATCTCCCAGAGTGCATTCGAGCAACCGGACGCCCGACGGAGTGATTTCACCGCGGGCGTCGCCACTTGTTGTCGGTTCCGTCTCCCCCTCGAAGTCGTCAGGCAGTCGAGGGACAAATAATTGAGGATCATGGGTGATCACAACCACGATCGACTCTCCGGTCGAGGCGAGGTCGATCAACTCGGTCGCCAAGGCCCGCGCCGCCCGGGGATCCAGCCCAGCGGTGGGCTCATCCGCCACGACGAGTGGGGGAGGCCCCTCGCCGGTTCTGCGAGGCAACAGTCCCCGCACCGCCGACAATCGGATCCGCTCGCCCCCCGAGGCCCGCGCGAGCGCCGTGGGAACCCCGGACAGATGAAACCTCTGAGCGAGGTCGGTCGCCTGTTTTTCGGCTTCCAGGGCAGGCAAATGCGAAAACAGCCGGAGGTTTTCTTGTAATCTTCACCATTCCACAAAGCGTGCGTGCGGCCGCGACTGTCGTGCAGTGTGATCTCGCCGGCGCAGGGAATGCGCGGGTCGGCGAGTTCACCGAATCCCAACAGGGCTCGCGCGAAAGACGATTTGCCGCTCCCCGATGGCCCCGAGACCAGATACAGCCAGCCAACCCGCAACTCACACGGTGATCGCAACCGCAGCCGCCGACTTCCCAAAGCGACGACCAGCGAGCGCAGTTCCAGCCACGCGCCCCGTCTGGCGGGCACAAGCGGCGCGGGGCCGGGAGGTGGTGGCGACGGCGGAGAGATCATTTCCGGTGGATTGGTTGTGTGAATGGCATGATTCGCCACGGCGCGCACATTCTGACAACGGCCTGGCGTTGATGCTACAGACCCAGCCCGCGCTACTTCTTCGCCCGCCGTTCAAACAATTCCAGCCACTGAAGCGTGATCGCCTGCCCGATGGACTTGGGTGGTCGCAGATCCGCAGGCGATTCCCCCCAGAAAAACCCAATCACCCCGGCGGACTTTTCCGTCGATTGATCCAGAAACAATTCAAATTCTTCGAACCCGCTTTTCAAAGGGAACGTTTCTTCAATGACGACCGGTTTGCCAACGTCGGCGAATAGCCGCAACGTCTCTTGAGCTTCCGCCAGTTTCCCTTTTTCCGGGTAAAGGTGAACGGACAGAAAATCGAGTTTTTCTGAGACTTTTGCCGGGACGAACCCCGACGTCAATCCGGGCCGATCCAGACTCCAATCGACCATTCCGACCGTGATCAGGTGCCTGTCATCGACTTTGCGAATGGCGCGCACCAGGGTCTCGATCCATTCCCGCGCCACATCGGGGCGAGGACGGGACTGGGGGTCGAGCGCGACAAATTGGACAAAGTGTTTCCCCGCGAACGGAGGCCCCAGCCAGTCACCCGCCGGGCGTTTTCCCCCGGAGACGACCGGTTCGTTCATCAGGTCATAACAAAAGATGGCTCCGCTCTTAGCGACCCGACCAGCGACCGCGCTCCAGAACGCCGCCTGCGCCTTCCAGCGGTCTGCTTCGTTGAGGGCGTCGTACCACGCGGGAACATCGGCTTTGTGGTAACAACCCAGTCCGGTCAGATCGAGGTACAGCCCCTCTCGTTCCGCGAGCGCCACCAGTTTTTCCAATTGGTCCAGTTCCTTCTTGGCGACCATGCCCGGTTCCGGGCAGAACCTGCCAAACTGCAGGTGAATTCGCACGACATTCGCCCCCAGCAGCCGCATTTTGCGGAAGTGCGATTCCACCAGCGGCCACTCGGTATGCCAGTAGTCTTCGAGGAGTCTCCCCTCCGCGTCGTGATCGTAGTTGAATCCCCAGGGGCGAAACGGTCGCTGAGAGACCGACTGCACGAATCCCCGACCTGCGGCGTCCACAACAATCGGCTCCAGCGCCCGTGTGGGTTGAGAATTGGCCGACGTGGGAAGGAGAATCGTCCACACGGCCAACGCCAGGAGGAACGGGATGACCCATCGTTTATGTTTGCAGAAGACATCGGCAGGTCGCATCGATCGACTTTCGCAAGTGGATTCCGCAGTATGTGACGGTCGGTGTTGGGTGCTGGGTGCGAGTGCCATCACCATCACCGGTG
Source organism: Planctomycetota bacterium (assembly GCA_026692825.1). Classification (GTDB taxonomy): domain Bacteria; phylum Planctomycetota; class Planctomycetia; order Planctomycetales; family Planctomycetaceae; genus UBA10511. Next base: position 4,762 of record JAPLOC010000809.1, read on the forward strand.
GGCGGACGCGATGATCAGCGCAGACCAGAGCGAACGTGTCAAGCGGCGCGATTCCACCAGCGGTGTGGCGGGAGTTTTCACCGGGGGATAGAATCCGCCCGCGGCGCGTGTTGTTCGCCCGCGTGACGGCGGTCAGTCACCCGGATGTGGCGAATCTCGCGGTTTCTCGCGGGTTGCAGACGATTCCCGCCATGGATCCCCGCTCGAACGGAATGGAACACCCCTTGTCGAATTTCGAATACCGCGTCGGACTTGGACACGACACGCACCGTCTGGTGACCGGTCGTGCACTCATCATCGGCGGCGTGCGGATCGAGTTCGATCGCGGACTCGACGGCCACAGTGACGCCGACATTCTGCTGCACGCGATCACCGATGCCGTCCTGGGGGCCGCCGGCCTGGGAGATATCGGCGACGCCTTTCCCGACACCGATCCGGCGAACAAAGGGCTCGATTCCGCGATCTTTCTGAATGCGGCGCTGGACCGGGTGAAGGGACTCGGCTGGTCCCCCGTCAACCTCGACTGCACGATCTTCGCCCAGCGTCCAAAACTGGTCCCATACAAGTCCGCGATCCGGGGTCGCGTCGCGGAACTGGTCGGGTTGCCTTTCGAATCCGTCAACGTCAAAGCCAAGACCGGCGAGAAAGTCGGGCCGATCGGACGCGAAGAAGCGATGTCGGCTGACGCGATTGTGCTGTTGCGTCGCGCGTCGTCGTAGTCATGTGAACCCAACTTCCCCAACGTCGGCGTCAATCCTTGACTCCTCACGGGAGCCCCCTGTTGTTCCCTCACCATTCACCATCATGACCGCATCCTATCCGCTGTTCGTCAAACGCGATCTCGATGGCTTCTTCGGGTTGTTCGTCGACAACCTTGTGCAGCTTCTCTTGATACCGCTGTTGAGCGGTATTCTCTGCGGCATGACCGGGGACGACGCCAAATACATCTACAGCTATATGATCCCCGGGGCGGCGGTCAGCATTCTGGTGGGGAACTTATTCTACGCCTGGCAGGCGCATCGGCTGGCGGCTCGGACCGGTAAGTCGGATGTGTGCGCCCTGCCCTACGGAATCAACACGCCGTCGCTGCTGGTCTACATCGCGTTTGTGATGGCCCCCGTCTACCAGACGACCAAAGACCCCCGCGCCGCCTGGCAGATGGGGTTGTATGCTTGTCTTGGAAGCGGACTGATTGAGTTTTTTGGTGCGGGCATCGCCGGCTGGATCCGGAAGAAAACCCCCCGTGCCGCCCTTCTGTCGACGCTCGCGGGGATCTCCATCGGATTCATTTCCATGACTTTCGCGCTCCAGATCTTTCACTATCCGCTCGTGGGGATGTTGCCTCTCGCGGTGCTGTTGATCGCGCTGTTCGCTCGGTGGCCCTTTCCGTTGGGACTGCCGGGAGGGCTGGTTGCGCTGCTCCTCGGAACCCTCTGCGGATGGCTGCTTCCCTCGTCGTTGAGCGGGGTGAATCTGTCGGTCAGTTCGGTCCAGGAAGCCTGGCAGGCGCGCGGCTGGCACCTGCCGATCTTCTGTGGGCAGGAACTGATGGCCGTGTTCCAATTGCCCCCCAGGGAATGGCTGGGGTATCTGTCGGTGATCGTTCCCATGGGCTTGTTCAACGTCATTGGCAGCCTGCAGAACATCGAGTCGGCGGAGGCGTCGGGAGATGAATTCGGGACGGCGTCGTCCCTGGCCGCCAATGTCGTGGGAACGATCTCCGCCGCCCTGTTGGG
>JAPLOC010000809.1:6526-25255 GCA_026692825.1 Planctomycetota bacterium
CCTGTTTGGAAGTTGCTTTCCCACCACGATCTATATCGGACATCCCGGCTGGAAGGCACTCGGTGCGCGAGCCGGGTATTCGACATTGAATGGCGTGGTGATCACCGCGATCTGTCTCACGGGAACGTTGCCGTTGATGGGGGCGATCATCCCGGTGCAGGCGGGCATGGCGATTGTCTTCTGGGTTGGAATCATCATCACGGCCCAGGCGTTCCAGGCGACTCCCAGCCAGCACGCGCCGGCGGTGGCGATTGGCCTCTTCCCGGCGATCGCCGCCTGGGGGGCGACGGTGGTGGAAGGGGCGTTTCGTGTCTCTGGTGGAAAGACCCTCTCAGAGACGTTGAACGCGTTTCCCGCGGAACAGGCGAACGGCTTCCTGATTCATGGACTGATCGCCGTCGAACGGGGGTCGATTTTCACCTGCATGATCATCGCCGCGATCTCGGTGTTTTTGATCGACCGGAAGTTTTACAGCGCGGGGATTTGGGCGCTGGTCGCCGCCGGCCTGACGGCGCTGGGTCTGATGCATGCGTTCCAGGTCTCGGGGAACGACATCAACTATCTGTTCAATATCGATCTGCTGCTGGGCCGGGGAGAACTGCCGGAGGGGGTCTACTCGTACCGGGCGTTCAATATCGCACTCGGGTATCTGCTGTCGGCGGGAGCGTTTTTCGCGTGCGGCTGGGTGAACGCGCGACACCCGCGCGAGATGGTGGAAGGACACTAAAGTCGTAAGAGTGGACGGTAATCAACGGTGTCTGGTAGACTTCCCTAAATCACGGCGAGCAGGGGGCTCAGTCGCCTGGATTTGGTGAATTTGAGATGTTGAGTCCGATGGAGGCGGCCCAGCCATGAGTCAGGCGGTTCTGTCGTTCGATGAATCGGCCGTAATGCACGGCGTCTCGTGGGACGCCTACGTCTGTTCACGGGCCGCGTCGGAGAACAATGGGCTCCGACTGACATATTCTGATGGAATGATGGAAATCATGTCTCCCAGCCATGGACATGAACGGGTGAGTCATTTGCTCGGGCGTTTCGTTGATGAATGGACGATCGCCTGCGAAATCGATGTCTGCAACGGACGGTCGACGACGTTTCAGCGTGCCGACCTTGAGCGCGGACTCGAGCCCGACAATTGCTACTGGATTGAAAGCGAGAGTCGCATTCGAACTCGCGACCAGATTGATTTGACAATCGATCCCCCTCCGGATCTGGCGATTGAAGTCGAGGTGACGAAGCGCGGGCGCTTCAGGTTGGCGAACTCTGGCGATGGCGAAACGACGGAATCGAAGTGCTGATCCTCGATCCGCGAACCGGCTACGTGGTTGACTCACACAGCCGCGCGCTGCCCGGGTTTCCCATTGAAGCCGTCTGTGAGCTGATCGCGAAGCGCCACCAACTTCCCGACACGGCGCTGATTCGAATTTTTCGCACGCTGATCGAAACTTCCGGTACGCGATAGAATCGGCGGGTCTTCGAACCCGGGCACACCCTGTGGGTCAGCCCGAACAAACGACAACTGCCCGAATCTCATCCGCAAATGCCAGTTCTCATCTTCGCCACGCTCGACACCAAAGGACTCGAAGCGGCGTTCGTGCGTGACCAGCTCATCGCTCTGGGAGTCGAGACGGTTCTAGTCGATGCCGGCTGCCTGGGAGTGGCGACGGTTCCTGCCGACATTCCCCGCGACTCGCTTTTCGCGGCGGCTGGCGTGGAACTCAGCGAGATCCAGCGGAAGAATGACCGGGGCAGGGCAATCGAGGCGGCTTCCCGCGGAGCAGCGGAACTCGCCCGGCGATGGCACGCATTGGGGACGGTCGACGGAGTTCTGGGACTGGGAGGCTCCGCCGGCACGACGATCGCGACGGCGGCGATGCGCGAACTCCCCATCGGTGTTCCGAAACTCATGATCAGCACGCTGGCGTCGAGTCAGGTGCGTCCCTGGGTGGGGGACAAAGACATCTGCATGTTGAATTCCGTCGTTGACATTGTGGGAATCAACCGCGTCAGTCGGTTGATTCTGTCGCAGGGGGCGCGGGCGATGGCGGGCATGGTGCGGTTCGCCCCTGTGACGGGCGGACAGGCGGACTCTCCCGCGGTCGATCGCCCCTTGGTCGCTGCTACGATGTTTGGAGTCACCACCCCTTGTGTCACGCAGGCACGCCAGATTCTGGAAGCGGCGGGATACGAGGTTCTGGTGTTTCACGCGACCGGGAATGGGGGGCAGGCGATGGAATCGCTGATCGCCGACGGTCTGATCGCGGGCGTCCTCGACATCACCACAACGGAACTGGCGGACGAACTGGTGGGGGGCATTTTGAGCGCGGGGCCAGACCGTCTGACCGCCGCCGGCAGACGCGGAGTTCCGCAGGTGATCTCGGTCGGGGCGCTCGACATGGTGAATTTCGGACCGCGCGACACCGTGCCGGCGAAGTTCCACGACCGCCTGTTCTACCAGCACAACGCCACCGTGACGCTGATGCGGACGACGCTCGAAGAGAATCGCCAGTTGGGACGTGAGATCGGTCGCAAGGCGTCGCAGGCGACCGGGCCGACCGCGATTCTCTTGCCAAAACAAGGAGTCTCGGCGATCGATCGCGCGGGACAGCCGTTCGACGATCCCGCCGCGCGGGGGGCTCTCTACAACGCGATTCGCGAATCGGCCGGCGCGGTCGCCGTCGAGGAAATCGACGCCCATATCAACGACAGCTCGTTCGCCACGGCAGCCGCCGCCCGACTGCTGACTCTGATGGGCCGGAGGATCGCGCAATGAGTGGCCCGATCGAGTCGACAGAGGAAATGGCACACGCCACGCCACGACTCCCCCTGACCCTGGAGCACTACGGTCTCAGTCGCGAAGTGGTGGAGCAAAAGATTCAGCGGTATCTGGAGTTGCTGCGTATTTCGCGGGAACTGGCGCTGGCTGGGTTGCGACACCAGCATCCCACCGCGTCGCACAAAGAATTGGAACGGCTGTTCGCAAAGCGAGTTTCCGCCTCGCAGGAGTCCAAGTGGAGGGGGGCGCGTGAATCCGCAACCACTGACTGAAATGGAACTTTATCGCGTTTACGACGTGATCGAAGCGGTGTTGGACCGACATGCCATTTCGCGTTGCCTCGTCGGCGGACTGGCCGTCTCGGTTTGGGGCGATCCGAGAACAACCTACGATCTCGACATGGCGATTCTGGGTGATCTCAGTGACGCGACGAAGTTGCAGCAACTGTTGGCTGCAGATCCCGCGATCGTCCAAAATCCCCACATCCTGCCACTCCTACCATCGTTGGCGATTTTGCGAATTCCCCTCGTGATCGAAACGGCGGGTGAATCGAAACTGATACCGGTTGACCTGCTGCTGGTTCCTGTGGAATTTTCTCAATCGATTCTGGACCGTTCGATTGCGTTGCCCATCGCCGGTCGCCAGAGAAAAGTCTGTTCACCCGAAGATCTGGTTGTTCTGAAACGGCTCTCGGGCCGCGCCAAAGATCTCGAAGACATCCACGGTATTGTGCGAAACGCAGGCACCGCGTTGGATTCGACCTACGTCGAGCATTGGACAGGGCGGTTGGGAATCACAACGTGATTCCCGCGAATTCACTTACGGTCTTGGGTTCAGAGAGTGGTTGTGCGGCTCTGAGAGTGCGTACGACTGACGGAAAGAAAATGACAGGATGAAGAGGATGAAAGGGATGAACAGGATGGAGTTGCGAGCCATTCCTGCGCTGTGAGTAAGTGTTTGAAATCGAAACACTCTCAATCGACACGATCGGAGGTTGTCTCAAAAATCCTGTCCATCCTCTTTGATAGAGCCGCGAAATTGTCTCGTTTCCGGCCGTGCGAGGTATAGCCACCGATCTCCTTCACTTGCCGGGCGAGGGGGCTGTCGATTGAGGCGATCCGGTCGCGTGTTTGCCACAACCGGAGCGACGTCGCGGAGCGTCGTCGCTACAAAACCGACATCCCCTGAGCCGGCAAGGGGTCGCGCAATAATGTTTTCCCCGCTGGCGGCTCTGGCTTGATCCCGCCCCGTCCGCCCTTTTGTGCCGAACTCCCACGCTGGAGGTTGCGTACGACGTAGCGTAGACTGAACTTGGGGTTGTCGCGCGACCCACTCCCGGCGAGCGCTTCCCTCAGCACGTCGTTCGTTCACTTCACAGGAATTCGCATGTCGAAATGTCTGGTCACCGGCGGGGCCGGGTTCATCGGTAGCCACCTGACCGAACATCTGCTGTCGCTGGGACACGAAGTTTGCGTTCTCGACAATTTATCGACGGGCCGGCCAGAGAACCTGGCGCACCTGACGGGGCATCCCCGGTTGACAATTCGGACCGGGTCAATCACCGACCCGGTGTTGCTCGCCGACGCGGTCCGCGATGTGCATGTGATTTACCACCTGGCGGCAGCCGTCGGGGTGAAGCTGGTCGCCGACGATCCTGTCCGCACCATCGAAACGAACATTTATCCCACGGAAACCCTGCTGCGACTGGCCGTCCAGGCGAAGTGCCGGTTTTATCTCGCGTCGACCAGCGAAGTGTACGGCAAGAACCCCCGGGAACGCTGGACCGAGGATGAAGACCTCGTGTTCGGCGCGACCTCACATCCCCGCTGGGCGTATGGTTGTTCCAAAGCGATCGACGAATTCCTCGCGCTCGCCTACCACCGCAAATTCGGCCTGGAGGTCGTGATCGGCCGGTTCTTCAATGTCGTCGGTCCCCGGCAGGTCGGGCATTACGGGATGGTCGTGCCTCGGTTTGTTGACCAGGCGCTGGCCGGTGAGCCGTTGATCGTCTACGACGATGGTGGCCAGACCCGCTGTTTCGCCCACGTTCGAGAGGTCGTTCAAACCGTCGTCCGGCTGATGGATCTGCCGATCGCGCATGGCCAGGTGTTTAACATTGGCAGCGACCAGCCGGTGACGATTCGGCAATTGGCTGAAGAGGTGATTCGGCGAACCGGGGCGAAATCGACAATTGAATGCGTCCCGTACGGGGCGGTGTACGGTGCCGACTTTGAGGACGTTCGCCGGCGTGTTCCCGATTTGTCGCGTCTGGAACAGACGTTGGGAACGAAGCCGACGCTGTCGTTGGGGACGATTCTCGACGACGTGATCGCCTGGAAGCGCGACTGCCTGCGTGGCGAACGCCGCGATTGATGGAGTGAATCCAGGATGGAAATGAACCTGCCGGCCGACTCGGCGCTCTCTCTGGGAGCGATCGACGAGGTCACACTGCGTCGAATGGCCGCGGAGCCGCGCCGCGAGTTGTTTCCCGTGCTGAGCCACGCGCGGGCGATGCGTCCGCTGATTCTTCTGGCGGCGGTGATTCCGTCGCTGTTCGCGGCCACGCGGTACATGCTGAGTGAATCGAACGCCTGGCAGGGGTTGGCGGCGTTGCGTGTTTATCAGGCGGAATCGAGCGGAATGCTGATCGACCCGGCGCGGGGATCGGCGCTCGATGGCCAGCCCCCCCTTTCCAGTTGGTTGACGGCACTGGCGATGCTTCCGTTTGGTCCCGCCTCCACTGCGGCGATGACGGCGGCGACCTGCCTGGGAGTGGCGGTGCTGGTCTATTCAGCCGCTCTTTTGGCGCGGCGCTGCGGAGGGGAACGGGCGGCACTGATCGCCGCGATCTGCCTGTCGGTCAATCCCGCGGTGATGCGTCAGACATTGCATCCCGGTCCGGCACCGCTGGGGGCCGGCCTGGCGGCGTTGGCACTGGCGGCACTGGTAGAACACTGGCAACGGTCGAACACGCGCTGGTCGCCCCATCTGCTGTGGGGGGGAGTCGCACTGGGGGCGAGCGTCTTGTGCGCACCGGTTGTGCCTCTGATCGCGATTGTTCTGGCGTTGTTGTCGGCGATGGTCTCGGCTGTCTGGAGTCGCGCCGCGCCACGAGAGTCGCCGGGCGATTCGTGGTACCCGGCCGACTGTCAGCAGTTCACCCGCATCACGGCGGTGGTCCGCTGGGGTTGTCTGGGAATGCTGGTGGGTGGCTGGTGGCCGCTACTCAAAACGACTGTGGATGGCCCCGCATTCTGGTGGCGGGCCTGGTCCTTTGAGCTGCGCAATACAGCGGTCGAGTTCTCGGAGGTTGCCGGAACGCCGATTCGATATCACTCGGAGGGACTGCTGGTGATGATCTGGCCGCTTGTTGGCTTGATCATGCTGGGGGTGGTGGGGGTGCTGGCGAACAACCTGCCGGGACGACGCCCCGACCGACCGGGCCGACGGGGGTTCCTGCTGGTCGGACTGTCGGCGACCGCGCTGGCGGGACTGGTTTGGGAACAATGGGGGCCACCCATTACCGGGGGAGAGGCGGCGATTCAATTGCTGTTGCTGATTCCTCCGTCGGTTTTCGCGGCAATCGGATTTCTGCGCGTGGTCGACCGTCAGGTGTCGGTGGAACAAGCGGTTGCTGCCCTCGCCGGCTCGGCGATCGCGGGGGGACTCTGTTGGTGGCTGCTCCGCCCGGAAATCGGATCGGGGGAATCGGTCCTGCCGCGGTTGGGGGTGGGAATCGCCCTGACCGGGGGCATCCTGTTGATGGGGTGGATCGCGCTCGGCCTATTGGTTCTATGGCGAACGGCGGCCGGTTCGAAGGATCTGCCCCGCCGCTGCGCCCTGATTGGTGGATTGTCTCTGATGCTGGCGCTGGCGGCGTTCTGGGGGATTTCGAGTGTGGGGCGCACCCGCGTCGCGGACCGGGACTTCGCCGAGCTGCGCCAGAGCCTGCGGCAGATCGGCGAGCGGTCGCAGATCGTGCTGCTGTCGCCCGACGCGGCGGCCCCGGCCCCGGCGGAATTGGAATTCCTGGTGCGGGCGCTTTGGCCTCGCGCCGAGACGCATCGCGAACCTATCTGGCCACCATCGAACGAAGCCCAGCAGTTGCTGGCCGACGAACCGCCGGAACCCGGAGAGTTTCTGCTGGTGACCTGGTCGGCACCGGGGGGCGTCCGCGCGAGCGTTTCGACCGATCAACTCCGCCCGGTCGGAACCGCGCTGCGTTTCCGTAAGGGAGAGGTGGCGAAGTTTGAGTTTGGGGAGATGGAACTGCCGAGGTGATGCGTCGAATTCCAAAAGCGAGTCGAGGAGGCAGTGTGGGGAATGGGGCGGGTTCAGGGAGCTAACGCTCCCCGCTCGCCAGGGGAGCGAATCGCTTCATTTCGCGTTGGCCTTGCCCAAAACACCAAAATCGCGATGATGCCCCCCGGTGACGCGACCACTCACACCGCCAGACACTTTCCGAATCGCCCTGACAGATGAGCACGACGACAGCCTCTCCCCTCCCCTGGTATCGCCAGATCGATTGGCTTGGAATGGTGCCATTCTTCGCGATGCACTTGGGTTGCCTCGCGGTTTTCTGGGTCGGCTGGAGCTGGACTGCGCTCGCCGTCGCGTTCGTCGTCTACGCCGTCCGTGGCATGGCGCTCACCGGGTTTTACCATCGCTACTTCGCCCACAAGGCGTTTCAGACGTCGCGGTGGTTTCAGTTCCTGTGGGCGTTCATCGGTTGCGCGGCGGCACAACGTGGCCCCATCTGGTGGGCCGCGCATCACCGCGACCATCACAGCCATTCCGACGAGCCGGAAGACGAGCATTCGCCCATTCAGCACACGTTTCTGTGGAGCCACATGGGCTGGTTCATGACCGAACCCAACGCGCAGTTGCGGGTGAAACGGGTTCCCGACCTGATGAAGTTTCCCGAACTGGTCTTCATCAACAAATACGACGGAATCGCCGTCTTGACCCACGGTCTGCTGATGTACGGACTGGGATGGGCGCTGCAGACGTGGGCACCACAATTGGGTGTCACCGCCTGGCAGATGTTCGTCTGGGGATTCCTGATCTCGACGGTGTTCCTGTATCACGTCACCTATTGCATCAACTCGCTGGCGCATGTTTTGGGACGCCGCCGATTTATCACCACCGACCACAGCCGAAACAACTGGCTGCTGGCGCTGTTCGCGTTCGGCGAAGGGTGGCACAACAACCACCATTACTATCCCGCCTCGGCCCGCAATGGCTTCTACTGGTGGGAAGTCGACGTCACCTACTACATGATCTGGACGTTTGAGAAACTGGGCTTGGTGTGGAACGTCAAACCTGTCCCGGAAAAGGTTCTGGAACTCGGGCGAACGAACCCGGCACACGGGATCCCTCTCGGCACCAAAGCCGAAGCCGATCAGCCGACGTTGCAAACCCCAGTCGCGCAGAGCTGAGGAACGCCAGCGAACCGAGGGGGGGCGGCTGGTTTAGGACCGGTCCAAGATCAATTTCGTGGTTTGTGCAATCCTTCGGACAATCCGAACCACCAGCGGTTGAGAAAAGTTGGCGGTCAGTTGACACTAAGGTCGGTGATGCGCGGCTACCCCGTAGGGGTTTTATGGCAAAGCCCAGGGTTGGTCGAGCGATGCGAGACCTACCCTGGGTCACGCGACGAACCGGTACTTACCCTGAACGGGTTTCATCTGGGGCGAAAGCGAGAATCGAACCATCAATGGTTCATTCCGCGCGTCATTGCGCCCGCGAGTCGAGTACCCCCATCGGTTCGTCTTTGAGCGGATTCAGGCGGATCACGTCGATGATCTTCCATTCGCCTTTTTCCTTGCGCCAGGTCAGCTTCCAGCGCGACGGCTGATGCCCCCCATCCATCCCCGCCATCGCCACCGTTCCGTTCGCGCGAAAGTGTGAGATCGCTTCGGTATCTTTCGCCACCAACTGCACGCTCATGTCTTTGACATCCAGGTTCTTCACCTTCACCAGCTTGAGCGCCACCAGCACCTGACCGCGCCACAAAACCGCCTGTGGCGAGAAATGGTTCAAGACCCGCTCTTCATCTCCCGCCTCAAACGATTTCACCAGGTCGATCACCTGCAACTCGACCTGTTCCCGTTCCGTGACGATTTGTTTTTCGATGTACCAGACGGCGACCGCGGCGAGAATCGCTCCCGCCGCCATCAGCAGCCACTTCGACTGTTGCCGCTGAAACCAGACCGTTAGCGCGACGGCTGCCAGCACGCTGCAAATCAAGACCGGGGGCCAGGGATTTTCTGTGAACCACATGCGTAACTCCCTTCCAGCAGAAACGGCGACAACCTCGCGACAGGCACACTATAGAGTAACGGCGGTGGAATCGCAGTCTCCACATCCGTCATGCGTTCGTTTTACAAAACCCGTCGAAGTGACCTAGAATCGCCCCTTGAGTCAGATCAGTCCACCCCTACCTGTTTGTTCCGTTTTCGGAGAGCGCTGATGAACGAAACGTCCCCCACCGGCCTGACCCGCCGCGATCTGCTGAAAAGCACCGGTCTGGCCGCTGTCGCAGGCACTTTGAGCAGCCTGGTTCTGCCCGGCGCGTACGCTGGCGAGAGCAATACGATTCAACTCGCCCTGATCGGCGCGGGGGGCCGTGGTACCGGTGCTGCCGGCGACGCGATGAACAGCAAGAACGGCCCGACCAAGTTGGTCGCGATGGCCGACGTCTTCGAACAGCGAATCAAGGCGAGCTACGACCAGCTCAAGCCCAAGTTCGACAGCAAAGTCGACGTTCCCGAAGATCGCAAGTTCATCGGATTCGACGGCTATCAGAAGGCAATGGACGTTCTGAAGCCGGGCGATATCGTGATCCTCACGACGCCCCCCGCGTTCCGCTGGGTGCATTTCACCTACGCGATCGCCAAGGGACTCAACGTCTTCATGGAGAAGCCGATCGCCGTCGATGGCCCCAGCACCCGCCGGATGCTCGCTCTCGGTGAGGAATCGGTCCGCCGCAATTTGAAAGTGGGCGTCGGCCTGATGTGCCGGCACTGCGAAGCGCGCGGCGAGATGTTCCAGCGGATCAAGGGGGGCGAGATTGGCGACATCACTCTGCTGCGTGCCTACCGCATGGCCGGCCCCACCGGTGTCGCGTTCGCCAAAAAGAAGCCCGAAGGAATGTCGGAACTGCTGTACCAGATCCAGAATTTCCACGCCTTCCTGTGGGCGTCGGGGGGTGGCTACAGCGACTTCCTGATCCACAACATTGATGAGTGCTGCTGGTTCAAGGACGCTTGGCCGGTGGAAGCCAAAGGCTCGGGTGGCCGCAATTACCGTGGCGATTACGTCGACCAGAACTTTGACTCGTACTCGACCGAGTTCACGTTCGCCGACGGCGCGAAGATGTATCTCGAAGGACGCACCATGGAAGGGTGCCACAACGAGTTCGCCAGCTACGCTCACGGAACGAAAGGCTCGGCGATCATCTCGACCGCCGGCCACGCCCCCTCGCGAGCCGCCACGTTTTCGGACCAGCGGATCGGCAGCAAGAAGTCGCTCATTTGGGCGGCCAAGCAGCCGGAACCGAATCCATACCAGCTCGAATGGGACCACCTGCTGGAGTCAATTCGACTCGATCGGCCCCACAACGAAGTCGAACGGGGTGCCAAGGCGAGTCTGGTGACCGCGATGGGCCGCATGGCCTGCCACACCGGCAAAGTGGTCACATATGACGAAGCCCTGGAATACAAGCACGAACTCGCCCCGGACGTCGACAAGCTGACGTTCGCGTCCCCCGCGCCGGTTCTCGCGGACAAGGATGGGAAGTACCCCGTCCCAATGCCCGGCTTGAACGGGAATCGGGAATATGTCGTCGAGCCGGTGAAGTAAGCCGTATCGAGTGCTTTGGTGACGACGATCCCGGGGCCGGCGAATTCGCCGGCCCCGAACCGGCGGCAACCCAACCGGTGAAGAGTTCAAGAGCAAGGGTTGACGGAGTGACTCAGTCGGACGCCGCCGGCTTCGCCGCTTCGGCGGCTTTCACCGGCGCGGGCTTGGGCGGAAGCGGCGTCAGTTCAACGTATCCGAAGAACCCAATCATCATTTCCTCCGTTGACTGGTCTCCCCATTTCACCGCCACCTTCGGATCGGGATTGCTGGGATTTCCGGGCGAATTGTCAAAGTGCGCCACACAGTCGATGCGGGTTCCCGTGGGGAGAAGCTTGGGAGTGGTCAGCACATAACGATGCTGCCAGCGAAAATCGTAGGCGGGCACGTTGAGCAGCACTTCACTGCGACCGTCGGGATAGGTGACCGTATAGCGAAAGTCGCGCCCGCGAAGGTGCATGTGCGGCAAAAGGGTACACAGCTCAATATCCTGCTCCAATACCTTGCTGGCAGCGACTTCATGCCGGGATTTGCCAGCGGGAATGCTGAACTCCAGGTTGGCGACCGCGCCCCCCTTTCGTTCGATGGCCGGCGGTTCTTTGCAGAGTACGAAGCCGACCTGTGATCGGTCCGTCCCGGCTTTGCCGTTGGGCGTGTAGTGCATCTCAAAGACCAGTTCCGTGCCGGCAGGGATCTTCACACCGGTCCCGGGGGGCAGAATGTTGGCTTCGGTTCCGACGGCGAAGCCGGCGATGCTGGGGAGTTTTTTCAGTTCCTTCGAGCCTTTGGGACGCATGAAGACGATGATGTGGTGGACGACGCCCCGATTTTCGGGGCGGGCTTCGCTCGCCTGAACCCAGACGTCGTGTTCGAGGTTTGTAGGGACGACGAAGTACTTGTATTCCACGATTCCGCTGGCGGGGATTTCGTGCGCCTCGGGTAATTCGAAAACCAGATCGGGCTGCGGAATCTGCCAGCCGGTCGCGAATTGCGGTGGGGGAGGAACTTTGGCCGGGTCGCCCAGGGGCGTATCCTTGTCAATCCAGGCGAGCAGCGTATCGATTTCGCGCTGCGGCAGCTGCGACACCACTTCGCGAATCATGTCGGCCCGATCACGAGCGTCTTCGTAGGTCAGCAATGGGAAGGGGGCGGCGGTGTCAGCGTGATGACACCCGGCGCACCGCTGATGCAGAATCCCAGCGACGTCGGCGGAGAACGTGGGTGGTGCTTTCCCCACGCGCGAGCGGACGGTGATTTTGCAGCCATCGACCTGAGTGTGTGGCTTCGTGACCGTCGTACCGGCGAGCAGTTCCTCGATCGCAGTGACCAGATCGGTCTGTTCTGCCTGGGCGGCCTTGCGTTCAAAAGTCACGCGGTCATCAATGCGGCCGACATAGCGGACGGTGTTCCGGTAATCGAGCAGGTAGGCGGTCGGAATGCGCTTCGCTTCAAACAGGTCGGCGACCACCTGCTGCGTGTCGACCAGCACGGGGAAATTCAATTTGTAGTCGACGGCATGCTGGGCGATCTTGGCGGGTGTATTCGTCAGGAGAGAATTGATGGCAAGGAACTGAACCCCTCGATCACGGAACCGCTCCTGCAGGGCGATGAGATCCGGGGCATAGGAGTTGCTGATTTCGCATTCCGTGCCAATGAAGACGACGACACGGGCCTTGGCGTCAGGAAAGTCAGACAGGGAGATTTGTTTTCCCGACGTGTCGGGCAGAACAAAGTCGGCGATCTTGCGGCCAATCAGATCGGCGTTTCGATCGGCCTCGGAGGCCCGGGCCGGGAGATTCGCCAAAATGATGAACAGAAACACCGGTTGCCAAGCCCACCGCGTGACAACACCCCCTGAAAACACTCGACTTGACATGACAACTCCCTGATCTGACGAGACAAATCCAATGGCACTCAGACACAATGCGACGAAATTCGAAAACTACGCCAGGATTTTAGGGAATTTTTGGAAATGAGTTAGAAAGGTCGAGGCGAAACCGTTTCGAAGTGGCCTGTGCCGAGAAATATTCTGTGCAAACGACCACTTGCGCAGCGGTTTTTTAGCAACGGCCCGCTTCGGGGCGAGGATCGCCCGAACTCCAACAGCAATGCCCGTTCTGAGGCGACAGTCAATCGTGTGGATTGGGAGCTTTTCGATTTCAGCCACTTATCCGGCGAGCAGGAATGGCGAGCAACTCCATCCTGTTCATCCCTTTCATCCTCTTCATCCTGTCAAATTCTTTCCGTCAGTCGTACGCACCCTCATAGCTGCACAACCATTTTCCGCAGTTCAGCTTCTCGGCCCACACGCGGCGTTTGCTGGCCGTGGCACCCAACTTCGCCTCCAGACGGGCCGTTGTTCTTAACGCCAACATATTCTCCTGTCCACTATATAGCTTGATGGTCAGGTGAGTCTGGGGATCCCATCACCGCAGATTCGCTCAAAGTGAGGTATAACACCGGTGGCCGCCGGCAGCTCGTCTCGCCGACCGCTTCACACACTTTCACTGCGCACTGCGCGTTCGAACTTCCATGAACCGACATTCTCCCGCGTTACTCTCTTTCTGGGGTGTGCTTGTTCTGTTGGCGCTGACGGTGCCGTTCGCCAGTACACTGTCGGCCGGCGATTCCCCGACCCAGACGACTGCATCGGCAAACGAACAACCCGAGGCGAACCGTCCGGTGGGGGGGAAGCTGCGAACCCGCTGGGCGAAGGAGGTCTCGCCCGATAACGTCCATCCCGAATATCCGCGACCACAACTCGTTCGGAAGCGGTGGCAGAATCTGAATGGTCTGTGGGACTATGCAATCCTCCCCAAAGGCAGCTTTGAGCCTGGTTCCTCACAATTTGACGGCAAGATTCTGGTTCCGTTTCCCGTGGAGTCAGAACTCTCAGGCGTCCGACGGTTTGTAGGGCAGGCGAATCATTTGGTGTACCAGCGGTCGTTCACCGTTCCCCCCGAGTGGAAGCTGGATACGAATCGGGTTCTGCTGCATTTCGGCGCGGTGGACTGGCAGACGCAGGTGTACGTGAATGGAGTGTCAGTTGGGGAACACGAGGGGGGATATGACGCGTTCTTCTTCGACATCACCGACGCGCTCGCGGTGCGAAAGACCTCGACGAAGCCGACTGACCCCATTCAGCACGAACTGCGAGTCGTGGTTTGGGATCCGACTGACGCGGGACCTCAACCGCGCGGCAAACAGGTCGCGAAACCCGAGGGGATCTGGTACACGCCAGTGACCGGCATCTGGCAAACGGTCTGGCTGGAACCGGTCAGCCCACGGGGTTTCATTCGCGGATTGCGGATCGACACCGACGTCGATGCTGCGGAAGTCCGGATCGCCGTCGACGCGGTGGAGTTTTCCAAGAAACCTGGAATCCCAATTGAAAAGGTGTTGGACTTCGGCGAGCCGACGCCAGCGGTCAAGATCGCGTCGGCGACGGACGGTTGGCAGGCTGAAGGACGGATATCCAATGAGCCGGTCACGCTGAAAACGCCAGAATTCAAGAGTTGGTCGCCAGACCAGCCGCAACTCTACGAGTTCACCGTCCAGATCGCCGACGAGAAAGGGATCATCGACGAAGTCACCAGTTACTTCGGCATGCGAAAAGTCGGACTGGGGAACGATCTCAACGGCATGCGGCGGATTCTGCTGAATGGTGAGCCGTTGTTTCAGTTCGGTCCCCTCGATCAGGGATGGTGGCCCGACGGACTGTATACGGCACCCACCGACGAGGCGCTGCGCTACGATCTCGAAATGACAAAGCGGTTCGGGTTCAACATGGTCCGCAAGCATGTGAAGGTCGAGCCGGCGCGCTGGTACTACCATTGCGATCGGCTCGGGCTGCTGGTGTGGCAGGACATGCCCAGTGGCGACGCCAACGTCCCCTGGCCTGTCGATGGAACCGAACACGTCGAAAAAGGGAGTACCCAGCGTCCCGAAGTCGCCCGGCGCGATCCCAGTTGGGAGATCATGGAACTGAATCTTCGGAAAGCGGGTGGAAAATACTATCCCGAGCTCACCGCGCTACTGAACGCGCAGCACAACGCCCCATGCATTGTCGCCTGGGTCCCTTTCAATGAAGGCTGGGGCCAATCCGAAACCGTCGGCTGGACGACGTTTGTCAAAGATCGGGATCCGTCACGGATCGTGATCAGCGCCAGCGGCGGCAATGACTTTGGTGTCGGTGACGTTCGCGATATCCACTTTTACCCGCAGCCCGAATTCCCTCCCGCCGAGAATCACCGAGCGTCGGTGCTGGGGGAATACGGAGGTTTGGGCCTGCCGCTCGAAGGGCACACCTGGCTCGATTCTAAGAACTGGGGCTATCGGCAGTTCAAGACCCGTGAGGAATTGCAGGCGACGTATCTCAAATACATCGCCGACCTGCGTCCGATGATCGAATCGCACTTGAGCGCGGCGATCTACACGCAAACGACCGACGTCGAGATCGAAGTGAACGGCCTGATGACGTATGACCGTGAAATCAACAAGCTCGATCCCAATACCCTCGCCGACGCTCATCAGACGCTGTACGCCCCGCTGCGCAAACTGCGGGCCAAGGAAAAGGTCGAGGCGAGCGTGATTGCCCATTGGCGATTTGAAGAAGGGACGCCCGGCGAACTGGTCCCACACGATCGCGGAGCGGCCGACAAGTTCGCGGTCCGCGATTCCAGTGGGCATCGCAATCACCTATACGCCTACGCGGCAGGGAACGCACCGAAACACTCAGCGAGTGTCCCCGCGCCGGGGATTCCCACGCTGGGCGCCGTGAACCGTGGCTCGCTCGATGACACCGAATCGACGCCGGGGGCGACGCGCGATCTCTATACAGACCCCGGTCGATCGCGAACCCACATGGATGTGATCAACACATTTCCGTTCACGCAATTCACGCTGGAGGCGTCGTTCCAGATGGCGGCGACCGATCGCGACCAGACACTGGTCGGTGAGGATGGCAAACCAACCAAGGGCGACGAAGCTCCCCTGCAACTTTTGGTGCGTGCTGATGGACACCTGGCGATTGTCGCCATCGACCGCACGTGGAAAGTGCGCACGGTCGCGAGTCGACAGCCGATTCCCCTGGGAGAATGGCGACACGCGGCCGTTGTCTGTGACGGCGAAACGCTGCGACTCTACCTGAACGCCGGTAAGGGCTATGAACTGGAAGGAGAATCGGAATTCTCGCTCGGACTCATTCGCAACGACGGCACCTGGACGGTCGGCCGGGGCTTTCACGCCGGCGCGATCGCCCGCGACGCGCAGGCGCTGATCGACGAAGTTCGGGTGAGCGTGAAGGCGCTGCCGCTGGAATCGCTGTTGTGGAGTGTTGGTTCGGCACGATGAGTTCGGCGAAGTAGCTCGTGAACAACGGGACTTCGCGAGGCTCCTTCCTCTGCTGGTGAAACCATCGGGGACTCGATCCCTTAGCGTTTTATTCGGATCCCGCCTCACCAATCCGTCGCCAGCGAAAAGTCCGGCTCTCACACACCGCCTTAACGAATGTCTGAAATCCGTAACGGTCGGCGGCCGACTGTTTCAGGATCTCCTGAATCGTCACTTCGTCAACATCTTCAATCGGTCGACCCAGGGCATAACTCAACAGCTCCTCCGCGAAGTGCCGCAGGAATTCATCCTGCCGGGCGATGACCGCGGACCGCAGTGCCGACATCCCCTCGATCGACTTGCCATTGGGTAGCGTCCCTCGGGCGTCAATCCGACCGGCTGGTCCCTCGCGGCGGAAACTGCCAATCGCGTCGAATTCTTCGAGTGCGAAGCCCAGGGGGTCGATCTGGCGATGACAGCCGGCACAGGTTTTGTTCGATGCGTGCTGAGAGAGCAACTCGCGGAACGACTTGGCCTCTGTCTTTTTCGGATCATCCTCCTGGATTTGACTGACATTCGCGGGGGGCGGAGGAGGGGCCGCCCCGAGCAGCACTTCCAGCACATACTTTCCCCGCAACGTCGGGCTGGTGCGATGAGTGTGCGCGTTCATCGCATGAATGGCGGCCATTCCCAACAGTCCGCCACGGGGGGAATCTCCCGGCAGATCGACTTTCACCAGTTCGTCCCCTTCGACAGCCGGCAGGTTGTAGTGTCGGGCGAGGTGCGAGTTTACGAACGTATAACGAGAATCGAGCAAGTCCGGAACCGGAGCGTTCTCTTTTCGCAGGTGATCGAGAAATCGCTCGACTTCCTGCCGCATGGAACCCTTCAACTGCCAGTTAAACGTGGGAAAGAACTCGGTGCTGGGGCGGGCGCGATCGACGCGGGACAGTTGCAACCACTGCGCGCCAAATCGGCTGACCAGCGATCGGCCCCGGTCGTGTTTCAACAGCCGGTCCACTTGGCCGCGATAAGTGGTAGGCTCCTGGAGTTTTCCCTCGTCGGCGAGTGCCGACAGTTCGTCGTCGGGAGGTGATCCCCAAAGAAAGAACGCGAGTCGGGGCGCGAGTGCATGATCGCTCACCGGTCCCGCGATCGCGTTGGGGGTTAGCCCGGCAGGAGGTGGATCGGCTTCAATTCGCAAGACAAAATGAGGCGAAACCAGCGCGGGTTTGCACGCCCGCAACACCGCCTCGTCGAAGTTCTGGTCGATCGCGTATTGACCCTCGAAGAGTGTCACCAGCCGGGCAAGCTCCGCAGGAGTCGGAGGTCGACGGTACGCCTTGCCAAGGAATTGTCCCACGATCTGTGTCGCCGCCTCGCGCGGGGAGACTCCCTCAGAAGGACGAATCGAGATCAGTTTTTCGACGGCGTCGCGCGCCTGTCGATGCTGCCAGTCCGCCAGATTCAGGCCGGGATCGGGTGTCGCACGCAATCCCGACCGCCACAGGTCTGTCACGCGGTCGGCGGCGCTCAAGAACTTTTCAAAGAGCGTCGCCGACAGGGACAACGCCCCCGCGTTGTTGTCGAATCCCGACGCGACTTCGTTGTCGGGGAAATTGACAAAGTCGGCGGCGTTGAAGAATCCCAACCGGGTTGTTTCGCGAACTGCCGTGGTGTATTCCTCGCGGGTCAATCGGCGAGTCAGCGCCGGCCCGGGATCAAACGGCAAGTCGGGGTCGACATACTGAGCCGCCTCGTGCATCCAGGTTTCCAGTTCACGCCGCTCGCTTTGCGTGGGCTGTTCCGCGCCCGGCGGAGGCATTTCACTTTGGGCGACCCGGCGCGACGCCACCCGCCATGTTCGTTTCACTGTGAACGCCTGTCGCACCGTGTCCAACCGTTCGAAATCGACCCCACCGTCAGTTCGCGAACCGTTGTGACAATCGACGCACAGTCGCTCGATGAGCGGTTGAATCCGTCGTTCGTAACGTTCGCTCAGTTCGGGTGGAACGGAACCGATTCCAAAGGCGAAGAAAACCGGGGCAAGAAGCAGCGGCGACATTCCAGTCTCGCGGAGAAAGCGACAATCACGTCTGAGTAGGACAGCGTATCTGAGCGGACGCCAAAAGGTCCACACTGCCAAATCTCTTTCACCCCAGGCGAAACCTTTCAACCTCTGAGGTGTTCACTGAGTCGCCATTCCGCCGCCGACAGCGACTCGGGTAAGATCTCGCGTCAGCCGCTTTTCGAGACCGGCGGAAACGCCGGGCGTGAACGCGCGGCTTGATGTGGCGGTCGTCCCTCTTCAAGAAAAGAACCGTTTGTGCGTCGCTGGAACGTCGGAATCATCGGCGGAGGCCCCGGAGGACTGCTGACCGCCTATTTCCTACGCAAAGCGGCCGATTCTTTCATTGAGATCACGATCTTCGAGGCGAGCGATCGCCTGGGAGGAAAGATTGAAACCTGCCGATTTGACTCGGCGGACGCGATCTACGAAGCGGGGGCGGCGGAACTTTACGACTATTCACCCGTCGATGAAGATCCGCTAAGGCAACTGGTCGCGGAACTGGGGTTGTCGATCCATCCCATGGGCGGGTCGGCGGTGATTTTGGGGGAGAATGTTGTCGCCAATCTGGATGACCTGCGAGACCTCAACGGCAGTCCCGCGACGGACGCGATGGTCGAATTTGACCGATTCGCCCGCGACGCGATGAGTCCCCGCGAGTTTTTTGACTCCGATCATCTGGAGACCCCGCGAC
>JAPLOC010000810.1:0-4160 GCA_026692825.1 Planctomycetota bacterium
GGGTTGCGACTCGATACCGCCGACGGCGCGACGAAGAAGTCTGACTCGGGCCAGCCCGCCGTCGTCCCGGGCAGTCCCGATGCCAGCGAACTGGTCGCCCGGCTGATTGCCACCGACGCCGCCGAGCGAATGCCCCCGCCAGAAACCGGGCGTGTCCTAAAACCCGCCCAAATCGAAACCCTGCGGCGGTGGATCGCGGAGGGGGCGAAATACGCCCGGCACTGGTCGTTCGAGCCACCGCGCAAGCAGCCGCTTCCCAAGGTGCAGAACTTCGTTTGGGCACAACAGGAACTTGACCGCTACGTTCTCGGCCGGCTGGAGCGCGAAGGGCTCGGCCCGAATACGCGGGCCGACAAGGCGACGCTCGCCCGCCGGGCGGCGCTCGATATCATCGGAATTCCGCCCGATTCCAAGACTCTCGCCACCTTCCTGCAAGATGAATCGCCCCTGGCGTTCGAACGGTACGTCGACACTT
The DNA here is from genome assembly GCA_026692825.1 of Planctomycetota bacterium. Classification (GTDB taxonomy): domain Bacteria; phylum Planctomycetota; class Planctomycetia; order Planctomycetales; family Planctomycetaceae; genus UBA10511. The sequence goes on from JAPLOC010000810.1 coordinate 476, forward strand.
TGTTGGCGTCACCACACTTTGGCGAGCGCTGGGCCCGACACTGGCTCGATCTGGGACGTTACGCCGACACCAAGGGATATGAGAAGGATCTGTCCCGCACGCTCTGGCGCTGGCGTGACTGGGTGATCGACGCCTTCAACGCCGACATGCCGTACGATCAGTGTACGAGGGAGCAGCTCGCTGGCGCTCTGCTCCCCGGTGCGACGCGCGATCAGTTCCTGGCGACCGGTTTTCATCGCAATACGATGGTGAATGATGAGGGGGGCACCGACGACGAAGAATTTCGCGTCGCCGCCGTCAAGGATCGGGTCGATACCACGATCCAGGTCTGGATGGGACTGACGATGGGATGTGCGAAGTGCCATTCCCACAAATATGACCCGATCAGCCATTCCGAATACTACCAGTTCTACGCCTTTTTCAATCAGACGGAAGATGCCGACCGCTATGATGAAGAGCCGAAACTGCTCACCCCCACCCGCGACGAAGAGCGGCGTACCCAACAGTTGAAAGAACAGTTGGCGGCGGCGGAATTGAAACTGGTGACACCCACTCCCGAGGTCGAGTCGGCCCTCGCCGCCTGGGAGGCGGAAGCGCTGGCCAGTCTGACCTGGCAGGTTCTGAAGCCGACCGCCATGCTGGCGACCAGCGGGTCTACTCTGGAACTGAAAGACGATGGTTCCGTGCTGGCGAAAGGGGATCCGCCAACCCGCGAGGCCTACGTCTTGCGGTTTAACGCGCCAGCGGGTCGACTGAACGGCTTGCGGCTCGAAGTATTACCCGATCCCGCGAATCCCAAAGGGGGCGCGGGTCGGTCGAGAGACGATGGCAACTTTGTTCTGTCAGGAATTCGCCTCGCCGCCCGTGGTGCCGACGGGAAACAGTTCGACATTCCGCTGGTCTCCGCCGAGGCCGACTTCTCTCAACAGGGATACCCGGTCGAATCGGTGCTGAACAATTCCGACCCGAAGAAAAAGGGCTGGGCGATTTCTCCCAAACTCAAAGAGAATCACGCCGCGATCTTCGGAACGGAACCGCGCGACTTCGCGACCGATGTGGAACTGACCGTCACGCTGTCGCATGAATTTGAATTCTCGTTTCCCGGTTTCGCGATCGGCCGGTTCCGGCTGGGGATCACCGCAGGGCCGGCGAGCCTGGCGTCGATTCTGCAGACACCCGTCGACAAACGGTCTGACGAACAGAAGAAAACACTCTTAACCTGGTTCGCCAACAACGGGCCGGCGACCCGTCCTTTGCGCGACGAGATCGCCCAACTCAAAGACTCGATCGCCGCGATCAAACCGGTCTCCACTCCGGTCCTGCGCGAACTCCCTGAAGCGAAACGACGAGTGACCAAGATTCAAAAGCGGGGGAATTTCCTCGAGCCGGGCGAAGAGGTGCTGCCCGCGACGATCGCCGTATTGCATCCGTTCCCGCAAGACGTACCGCTCAATCGGCTGGGGGTCGCGCAGTGGCTGATGAGCCGCGAGAATCCGCTGACGGCACGGGTGGCCGCCAATCGCATCTGGTCCCATCTGTTCGGGCGCGGGCTGGTCGAAACGGAAGAGGACTTCGGTGCGAGTGGAACTCCGCCGCCGCATCCGGAGTTGCTCGATTGGCTCGCGGTTGAGTTCAGGGAACAGGGCTGGTCGTTCAAGAAGTTGATTCGGACCATCGTGTTGAGTGCGACCTATCAGCAGTCATCCCGCGTGACGCCCGATTTGCTCGCTCGCGATCGCGACAACCGATTGCTGGCGCGCGGTCCGCGGTTTCGACTCGAGGCCGAGATGATTCGTGACCAGGCGCTCGCCGCCAGTGGTCTGCTCGGCACTCAGATTGGTCGCCAATCGGTCTTCCCGTGGCAGCCGGCGGTGTTGTGGACAAGCACCTACAACAACACCAAATGGGAAACGAGTCCTGGCGACGATCGGCATCGGCGGGGGTTGTATACGTTCATCAAGCGGACGACTCCCTATCCGCAAATGGTGACGTTCGACGGTACCAGCCGCGAGACGTGTACGATCCGCCGCGTCCGGACCAACACCCCCTTGCAGGCGCTGACCGTGATGAACGACCCGGTGTTCGTGGAATGCGCGCAGTCGCTCGCCCGAAAGATGGCCGACGCCGGGCCGGAACTCGACCTGCAACTGGTGGCCGGTCTCAAAGCCGCGCTGCTTCGCGATCCCCGGCCAGCGGAAATCGCCGCATTGCGGGGGCTGTACCACGAACGGCTGAAGGCGGCCAAACAGGATCTCGACGCGGCCCGTCGCCTGGCGACCGAACCGTTGGGGCCACTTCCCGAGTCGTCCGACCCGGCTCATCTGGCGGCGCTCACCGCGGTGGCGAATGTGATCCTCAACCTTGATGAATTTCTGACGAAAGGCTGATCATGAACTGGTTTCACGAATCCGCCCAGGCGATCACCCGCCGGCACTTTTTCGGTAACAGCGGCCTGGGACTGGGGGCGATCGCGCTGCAGCAGTTGCTGGCGGGCGATCGGGTTCGACCGGCCCGCGCGGCCGACTCTGAATCCCGGAGCGCACCGGCGGCGACGGATGGTGTCGTCAATCCGCTCGCCCCCAAACCGACGCACTTCCCCGCGAAGGCGAAGGCGGTGATCTATCTGCATATGGCGGGTTCGCCGTCGCAGCTCGACTTGTTCGACTACAAGCCGACCTTGATCAAGCACAGTGGCCAGCCGTGTCCGAAAGAGTTCCTCGAAGGGAAGCGGTTCGCGTTCATTCGGGGCGTGCCGAACATGCTGGGGTCTCCCTTCCAGTTCGCGCAGCACGGTCCCAACGGTGCCTGGCTCAGCAGTGTCTGGAAGCATCTGCCCAAAGTGCTGGGCGAGGTGGCGATCGTCAAGACGATGCACACCGAACAGTTCAACCACGCACCGGCGCAGCTCTTTCTACACACCGGCACGATGCTGCTCGGCGGGGCGAGCATGGGGGCCTGGGCGACCTACGGGCTCGGCTCCGAGAGCCAGGATCTGCCGGGGTTTGTGGTTCTCACCAGCGGCGGCAAGACTCCCGACGCCGGGACCAGTGTGTGGGGGAGCGGTTACCTCCCCACGGTCTATCAGGGGGTGCAGTGCCGCACGCAGGGGGATCCGGTCCTTTATCTGTCGAACCCTCCCGGACTCGACACGAAGGGACGTCGGCAGACGCTGGACACGTTGAAGGCGCTCAACGAGATGCAATCCCGCGAGATCGGCGACCCCGAGACGCTGACCCGCATCGCGCAGTACGAACTGGCGTATCGGATGCAGACCAGTGTCCCCGAGGCGATGGATATCTCCAAGGAGCCTCAGCACATCCATGAACTGTATGGTTCCTTGCCGGGACATACGCAGGACGAACTCGACAAGGCGACCGACGTGCGGACGGTTTACAAAGGGGACGATCCGACGTTCGCGAACAACTGTCTGCTCGCCCGGCGACTGGTCGAGCGAGGCGTGCGGTTCGTGCAGCTTTTCGACTGGGGCTGGGACCACCACGGAGCGAGTCCGGGGGAGAGCATCGATCAGACCTTGCCGATCAAGGCCCAGCAGATCGATCGGGCGTTGACCGGCCTGATTCTCGACCTCAAGCAACGCGGGCTGCTCGACAGCACATTGATCGTCTGGGGTGGTGAATTCGGCAGAACACCGATGGCGCAAACCGTCCCCAAAGAGGGCTTTTTC
>JAPLOC010000810.1:4189-9434 GCA_026692825.1 Planctomycetota bacterium
GGGATCACCACCCCTACGCCTACACAATGATGTTGGCGGGGGGAGGGGTGAAGGGAGGGCAGGTCTATGGTGAAACCGACGACCTCGGGTACTACCCGGTCGAGAAGCCGGTCAGCATCCGCGACCTGCAGTCCCTGATTCTCACGCAACTCGGTCTCGACCCACTGCGGCTCACGTATTCGTTTCAAGGATTGGAGCAACGCCTGATCGGAGTCGAGGGAACGGGGAAGGTGCCGGAGGGACTGGTGTAGACGAAGATCACTCGATCGAGCGAATCACGGGACGGCGGTCGAGACCGACGGCGTTGGTGCTGTGATTCGGTACGCCTTGGTTGTGGAAAACTTTTCAAGGCTGGCTAACAGGTCGCGCATGAACTGAACCGTTTCCGTCTTGATGTCAATCATTTCTTGTGCTGTTGCATGCCTGCCGCATTCCTCGAATGATTCATCGCCGTGAGACAAGGCGTTGCGTTTTACTTTCACGATTTCCAGTTGAGAACCTCCTTTCGCGGGTGCGGAACTTTGGAACGGGACGCCGTGTTTGAAACATGTTTTTCGAATCACGTCAGCGTCGATGTTTCCCGAAAACGGAAGTTTCTCTCGACTGAGGTGTGCCACTTGTTTCGTGACTATCTCCTCGACAATGTCATGCGACAAATCCATGTAAAGTTTGGGTGACCCGTCGTATGTCTTGATCGCACGGTTCCTCTGAATTGTCCATTGTTTGCGTATCTCGACGATGAGGTCTCCGACACTCAATGAATCGTTCTTGATCGCGTCAAAGACTGCTTGAAACCCGCGGCGAACAAAGGCCTCGACCAAGTTGTAAATGACGAGATAGCCGGTCGCCTTCATCATTCTTGCCCAGTCGGCCGGCATTGGCCCAACGGTCAACACTTGGGTTGCAATCCCCTTGACGACAGTGAGCTCCACATTCTCTTCCGCGGCGACGACATCGAAGAACAAGTTGACTTCTTTCACTCGCTCTTCGAAATCAGATTTCAGTGTCACAAAATCTTCCATTACCGGACTCCCAGTAATTTATCTCGTACGAACTCGATGCGATCGGCCAAGCGAATGGGAGAATTGCTCCCGTGTGTCGTTGTCTTTTGACGGAATTCCTCCGACTCAAGCCACTCCGTGACTGGAGCGGGTTCCAAATTCGGCATTTTGCGAAGTGCTAGATTTACCCCGACTGAGAGCGCTTCAAATCGCACACGCGGAGTCGTTTTTGCCGTCTCAGATTTCGCGAACCCGTACGGAAAGTTCCTCTTAACGAACCTCAAGGTCGATTCGAATTCGCGTTTAAATCTGTCCTTGGAAAAATCGTCTCGATTCGCTTCAACGAAATCATCAAGAAACTCGTCCACGTCGTGGATAAAATCACGATATTTCTCAGAATACGCGAAGAACCGTGTGACCAATTCAAGCGGCTCTTTACGTTTCTTCATGCGATCAGAGACCGGGCACAAATCTTGAAATAGCTGGAACGCAGCACACTTCTCCAAAAATGTGAGGAACTTCCCTTCGTGAACCCCACGCCGTCTCTCGCTCGCCATGAGGTTTCGGCCGCCCTTGTTGATACGGTGAAACAGATCGCGGCGACTCTCGTCCGTGGTATCCTCGTCAAGAATGACCAGCCTCAAGGCGCGGCTTGTAAACTTGTTTTGCTGGACTTGTGGCAAATCCGTAAATCGGAAGCCATTCAGGGAGCTGAGTTTCGCGAGTCCCCGCAGAATCAATTCGTCAGACACGAAGCCTACCAAAGTCTGAATTCGTTGAGCGCCATCGACAATCTCGAATGTGCCATTTTCGTCTTCCGCGAGAAACATCATCGGAATGGGAAGCCCCATGACGACTGATTCGACAAATTGACTTTGATCTTCCAGGTTCCACACGAACTCCCGCTGATATGGAGGAATAAAGAAGCTACCCTCCTGGAATCGTCGTACAATCGTTTCCACCGGGAAATCCCGTGTGTCAAACCGAATTTCCCTTTGAGTCTCCCGGATTTCTTTTTCCGCTGCCTCGCGACCTGATTCCGTAATCGTCACGGGCGATGTTTTTTTGGCCATTTCCCAGATCCTCTCATTTCTCTCTCGAGTTTTCCGCGGCGGGTTGCGATACTGTGTGCGTACCTACGACGAGTGCAACAGATATCGGACAAGATGACAGCTCCCCCCAGGAAATTGCAAACCGTCGGACTTTTCGCCGGGATCGGCGGAATTGAGGCCGGACTCGCACGACACGGTCATCAGGCGATCCTGCTGTCGGAGATTGATCCGATCGCGAGTGTGGTGCTTCGCGGCCGGTTCGCTCAGTCGAAAATCATCGGTGACGTGCGGGATCTGAAGTGTCTTCCGGATTGCGATCTGGTGGCAGCCGGTTTTCCGTGCCAGGATTTGAGCCAGTGCGGCAAGACTCAAGGGATAACCGGCCATCGGTCCTCCCTCGTGAAAGAGGTTTTCCGACTCGTCGAGTCAGCCAAAAATCGCCCCTCCTGGTTGATGCTGGAAAACGTTCCATTCATGCTCCAGCTTGATTCCGGAAGTGCAATGGAGTTCATCACTTCGGAAGTAACCAGACTCGGTTACCGCTGGGCTTACCGAACGGTCAACGCGCTATCATTCGGCTTGCCGCAAAGGCGAATGCGGGTCGTCTTTATCGCGTCTCGCGATGCGGATCCAAGCGAAGTTCTTTTTGCCGACAACGCCGCTGAGCGTTCGGCGGCCGAAAATCCGAAAGGCTACGGTTTTTATTGGACGGAAGGTTCGAAGGGGCTGGGTTGGGCCATCGATTCGGTTCCGACCCTAAAGGGGGGATCCGCAGTCGGAATTCCCTCTCCACCAGCCCTCTGGATTCCCGCAGATCGCCAAATCGTTACGATCGATATTCGCGATGCAGAACGACTCCAGGGATTTCGTGCGGACTGGACAAAACTTCCCGATGAGAAGCGCGGGGGGCGATGGAAACTTGTGGGAAATGCCGTTTGCGTGAAAGTCGCGGCATGGATTGGGAAACGACTGGCACGCCCTGGAACCGTCGTCTGCAAAAAGGGCAAGCAGCTGGTAAAGGGGAAGAGTTGGCCCCTCTCTGCTTGCGTCGAAGGAACCACAGCGTGGGAGGTTCTGGCGTCGAACTCCCCACTCATTGCAAATTCCCCTTCAATCGTAGAATTCCTACGATTTCCAACGCGACCGCTCTCTGCGCGGGCTACATACGGATTTCTCCACCGGGCCGTTAATAGTCGATTGCGGTTTGAAGAGCAGTTCCTTGAAGACGTACAGCACCATTTGGAAACTGTCGCGACAGGGCAGCACGAGCGATTTCGAAAGATACTATTTGAAGGCGTTGCCTGAGCGGATCGTCAGCAAGCACCAGCAACAACGAATTGTATTGGTTCAGCGTGAACTCGAAGTCTCCCGCCGAAGCGCCGGCAAATCGGTTGTCGACGATTGGCTTTGCACCGGCGGCCCGCTCGGCACTGCCGAGTGTCTGTCGCTGAAACCCTAAAACAACTCCCGCACCGGCTGGCCGTTGTTGTCAACGATTGGGCGGGGCCGGCCGCGGTGGTCGAGGTAGGCGGCGTCGAGCGGAACTTCCATGTGCCGATAGATCGTCGCCGCCAGATCCTGCGGCGTCACCGGCCGTTCCTTGATATTCCCTCCATCCGCCTCGCTGGCCCCAATCACCTGGCCATGCTTCATTCCGCCCCCCGCCAGGCACATCGACATGATCGCCGGCCAGTGATTCCGTCCGTCGGTGCTGTCTTGCGTTCCCATTTGCGGCGTCCGCCCGAATTCCCCCATCGCGATCACCAGCACCTCATCGAGCAGCCCCCGTTCATTCAGGTCGCCAACCAATGTGGTGATCAGGTGATCGAACAACGGCAGCAATGGCCCCAGGCCATTCTTGATGCCGCCGTACGGAGGGATGTTATCGCCGTGGGTGTCCCAGGTTCCCGACGCGGTGTGGTAACTGAGATCGAGCGTCACGAACGATACCCCCGACTCGACCAGTCGACGGGCGAGCAGCGCCTGTTGCAGCCAAAGGTGCTTGCCGTATCGTTCGCGGGTCGCAGTCGATTCCTGTTCGATGTCGAAAGCGTTCTGGGCCTGCCGACCGAGAACCATCTCGACCGCCTGCCGGCTGTAGGTTCCCATCGCCTGCATCGTTCCGGTCTGATCGAGATCCGACCGCATGCGATCGAAGGTCTCAACCAGCGAGCGTCGATTGTGGACCCGTTCGAGACTGAGGCTCCCGGGCAAATGGAAAATCTCTCCCCCCGACGACTTGCCAGTGTCTTTTCCCACAAGGTCGTAAACCGGCAGTCGGGCCGCCTGGTTGGCGAGGAACGGATCGTACTGTTTTCCCAGATAGCCGGCGTACGCCAGGTGAGATCGCGACTTTTGAAACGCCACATACGCGGGCATCGCGGGGTGATTCGCTCCGCGCAGCTTCGAGACAATCGAGCCGATCGCCGGGTATTGTTCCGCTTCGGGATTCGAACGTGGCTCGGCGGCGTTGTTCGCCGACTGCATCACGGTGTTCGGTTCATGATTGCTGAACCGCGGGTCGACCGAACGGATGATTGTGAATTTGTCGAGCATCGCCGCCTGTTTGGGGAGATGCTCGCAGATCTGAACTCCCGGGAGTTTGGTTTGCGTGACTCCAAACGGACCCCGGTTCATGAATGGCCGTTCGGGTTTTGGATCCCAGGTATCGATATGACTGGGTCCCCCGGCCATCCAGAGCAGGATCACGCTTTTGCGGGATCCCATTGGCCGGCCTTCTCCGGCCGCCCGCGCCCGCTCGGCGAGCAGATCCGGCAGGCTCAGCCCCGCCATTCCGGCGAGTCCCGCCTTCAACATTCCCCGGCGATCGACAAACGTCAGCCCCTCGCGTGACCTGCCGTTCAGGCTTCCGAAGGCGTGCCCTGCATGGTGGGGCGTCTGGCAGAAAGGGCTCAACATGGTCGATCAATCGTCCAAAGCGAGAATGGCGTCCGCTCGAACCCGATGGTTACGGATCCGATGACCAGGAGATTTCGAAGAGCGCGCTCCCTAAATGTATCGACCAATGTCGATGGATTCAACATGCCACGAGCGGGGTAAAACTAGACATTCGTTGAGCGATAGGGGTAGGGAGGACCGATTGGTTTCGGTCCCCCCTCCCTCCGAACCGGACGGGCGGTTTTCCCGCATCCGGCTCTCCGGTTGATGGTGTTACCCCAGGGAGGATTGACA
>JAPLOC010000811.1:0-4797 GCA_026692825.1 Planctomycetota bacterium
ATGACCGACCAGCTCTTGCCCCCGTTCGACAAAGGCTTTTCGGGGTTGATCCTCGACCTCGAACAGCGCGGCATGCTGGATGACACGCTGGTTGTCGTACTGAGCGATCACGGCCGGACCCCAAAGCTCAACAGTGCCCAGGGAGGTGGTCGCGACCATTGGTCGACCGCCTACTCGCTGGCATTTGCTGGTGGTGGAATCGCGCGCGGAAAGGTGGTCGGTGCGACGGATAAAGAGGCGGGAACCCCCACGGACCGCCCGGTCTCGCCGAAGGATCTGTTGGCGACGATGTACCACCTCCTGGGTTACGACCCCCACACCCGGATCCCCGACCGATCCGGTCAACTGATCCCCCTGGTGCCCGAGAACTGCGACATTGTGCCGGAGATGCTGGCGTAGTGCGGGAAGGTCGCGGGACAAACTTTCGGTAGCACAATGTCTCTGCGCCGTTTGTTGAATTGGCTCGCGGCGCTCTTGGTACTCAAGGTCACGATCGTGGTCGTGTTGAAGTATCGGGACTATCTGCCTCCGAATTTCGATTCCGACTTTCTGCAAGGCCGGGAGTCGTACTTTTTCGACAGTTACCAATGGGCGTTTTATCCGCACATCGCGGCCGGCCCGCTGACACTGATTCTCGGACTGCTGCTGATCAATGACCGGGTGCGACTTCGATTCCCGAAGGCGCATCGCGTTATGGGACGGGTACAGATCCTGCTGGTGCTGTTCGTAGTCGCACCAAGTGGGTTTTGGATGGCGTATCGGGCGGCGGCGGGGCCAGCCGCCGGCCTCGGCTTCGGATTACTGGCATTCGCCACCGGGCTGTTCGCATTCCTGGGTTGGCGAACGGCGGTCCGGCGGCGGTTCGCGGAGCATCGGCGCTGGATGGAACGTTGCTTTGCGGCGTTATGTTCGACCGTGGTCCTCCGACTGATCGCTGGATTGGCCAACGTCGCCCGAGTCGACGCCGCCTGGGTCGACGTTTTTGCCGCCTGGGGAAGCTGGTTACTGCCGCTGGCGGCGTTCGAATTGTTTCGTGTCGTTCGAGTTCAGTCACTTATCCAGAGCTGTGTTGTCCCTCGGTCTGAACGAGCTTCGGATTCAGACCAATGCTCAACTATACCAGCGCTTCATCCGCATCCTGGGGGGACATCCACGGAACGGAATGATCGATTGGGACTTCGATCACCACCAGGGTATCGGCCAATTCATCGGTGATTTCTGAACGCAGGCGGGGCTCTGTATGCCGGAAAAAGCCGTTGGGGGCCACGCTGCCCAGGTAGGCGGTGTGATTCGTCGGGCAGTCGCGACTGAGCAACGACGGCCAACGATAAAAAACAAGCTCATTCCGCAGGCTTCGGAATTCACCGGATCGTCACTGGGCTTGGAAAGGTCGATCGAATTGTAGAGCGGTAATTGGTCGAGGTAGGGCAGGATTCGCCCATTGCCTTTACACCTTGCTCCATTCACGGCATGCGAAACAGTCCACACCGGGTTTTTGATTCGACTGGCGTGGGCTGGCACCTGTGGGAAGGAAACCGAGTCGCCTCACGGTGGCTCAGTTGTCGTCCTTTAAAATGGAGTGAGTGCGACGCGAACCACCATTTCAGCCGTTCCGGGACCGACCCGCTTTATCTTCCGAATGTACTCAGGGTCCTCCTCGATGTCGACTTGGCCCGATTCCCGATGACCTTCGGCGACGATTCGAGCCCGCCATCGCGGCGGATGGGCTGAATTCTGCTTCACGAGAATCTTGGCACGCTCGATTCCCAGACCGGTCGTCGCATCGACGACCGCAAACTCAATTCGTAAATCGGTATTTCCAACCCATGAGAACAACGCGGATCTGTCATAAGCAACGACAGCCAGGAGTGCAATGGCGCCCAATGTGGCGGGCCAAGTCCACAGTCGATTCATGGTGATGACATCCGGACGAATCTGCATGACCTACGAATTGGCTGTCGGCGCAAATTGTGAACGCCCGTCACCATGGCAGCGCCTCAGTCAATTTCGCCACCGCACACGAGTGTACCACGGATTCCATTGACTGGTTGCGTTCACATCGCGTTCACGCCGCGTCCGGCTCACACGACGACGAACGCCCCACGCACCAATGTGGGGCGTCTATGGGTGCCCCCCAGGAGACCTACGGCGTGGGTTCTGGCTTGCGATCGGTGGCGTCGGTCGCAGTACCGGTGGCAGCGACTTCACCGGCTTGGGTCACCGTGGGCGTTCCTCCATGCACGCCAAGGTCTATCGAACCGACTGTCTCCAGAGACGCTGCTGCGCTAGGGAGATCTGACTGCGTGTGATTGTCACCGGCCAGCGCGGGAAAGTTGGCATCGAGTACAAGTCCCAGAGCCAAACCCACCACTGCGCCTTTACCCATCCCAATCGCCATCTCCCAAATCACTACGTCGCCGGGCGCTCCCGTCCCCACACTGTCGGGGACCATTCCCACCAGGATTCCGCCGATCACACACGGCACCAGCCATCCCCAGCGGAAGTTCACGGACAACACCGAGTAGACCGCCAGGATGGCCAGAATAATTCAGACTCCGCCGCCGCTCCGGTAGGTAGACAGCGCCAAAAACCCGATACCGACAGCCAGAATTGTCTGGACAATCCGCAACACGTAAATCCCCGAGGAGTGCCGCGCACGTTTCGACTGCATTTGAGTCATGTCCTGGGGCAACATCATGTCACCAACTTCAACTCATCATTCCGAAAGCAACACTCGGGAACACCACCGGCGCGGAAGTCTCGGTTCGACGCACTCCGTCAGCCAGTTTGACACCGGCGACACTGAGAAATCATCGCAGCGGTACCCGACATCGGGATTTCCGGATCGTTCCGAGACGGTATGATCGTGGTCGTCTCTTGTTTGATTATCGCGACCACCACAATCCACGTCCCGCCGCCGAACCGCTCGACTCTCCGCCCCCTTCCCCCCACCACCGGAATGCCCGTCCCCCGACTCACCTGGTCTCGCGTCCGACTCGCCGGCTGGGCGGTTCTAGCGCTGCTCGTCGCCTGGATCGGCTGGTTGGCGGTCACCACGGAGACGGGGATGGACTCGCTGGCGCAGGATCTGCGTGTGGTCACGTTCGGCTGTCTGGGCCCCGACCCGGATCGCATCCTGCACATGTCGTCCGCCGAGCAGGCGGACTACTGGATTGGTCTGGTCCAACGCGACGCCGCCGAGTCTCCGGAATCGGTCGATCGACTGATCGAAGGGACGTATCTTCTGGCGGCGCTTGCGAAGTGGGATGCCAATCGAAATCAAACGCTGCTACTCCCGCGATGGGATGAGGGTCGAAGTGCGTTGTTTGCACGGGCGCAGGAAATCGCGCCCGATGACCATCGCATTTGGCGGAGCAAGGCGTATCTCGAGGTTGGATATGATCACGATTGGGACAACCAACCCAAGATGCAGCGGACACTTGCCACGCTGCGAGAGGCGCAGCGCCACGACCCCGACAACGCACTGTATGACTACATGGCCGCCGCGTATCTGGACTTTACTGATGTACCTTGGTTTCAAAGTCCCGAGGAACTCCTACGTTTCCCCGAAAGGTCGAGTGCCGACGGTCAGTGGTTTCTGCCGCGAATGTCGTCCATCGCACAGCTCCCATTCGCCGTCGATGGCGGAGACAGGCACCTGCTACAGCGACGTTGTCTGGCACGGCTGCCGCTCTCACCGACGGAACGAGGCCTTGTGGCCCGTGAAATGTGGTCTCACGACTCATGCTCATGTGCAGCCCAGATCATCTGTAAGGGAATCGAGGATTACCTCGAAAGGTGGAGCGCCGAGCCGTTCGATCTGTCTAAAATCGACGAAAGATGCTGGGCCATTATCAACAAGCACGTGACCGTGAACGACGTACGCCGGCAACTCACGCTCCCGGGACCAGTTTCGCCGACAGTGGATGTTGTCGTGCGAAAACTGGAGTGGGCCCGACTGCAGGTACTCGCCAACAAGGCAAACGACGCCGACCCTGAGGAATCCAATCGCGAAGCGCATGAGCTCTTTCAGGAATATGAAATTGCTGATTCGGCACTGGGGGTGCTGTTCGAGAGACTACATTACCTAGTTGATCGACCGAGGTTCTCGAGCGTCACACGTAGTTGCTCCTTTTTGGTCGCCTGCGGACTCTTGGCGGCGAGCTGCCTGGGAATTTCGATTCGAAATCGAAGTCAACAACTACCGGGCCCAGAGTTAGGCGAAATCCGATGGAGCCGACTGGTCGTGACATTGGTCGGTGGAATTGCGTGCACACTCGTACTTTTGGCGGCGGTATTGTTGTCAGACGATCCTCCTGCGGCGGCCGTTGTTGGCGATATGCTTCTGTGGATCCCTGTGCCGGCCTTCGCCGTGCTTTGCGTCTGGCCCGTTCACCGCCTGTTCAAGTCCACCATGCGACGCCGAAGTCGAATCCTTGGGATCGTCCTCGGAGGATTGTTCTTCGCCGGTTGGGGAATCCTCTATTGGTACATTTCGTCCTCGGTCAGAACGTCGGTTCGGAGTGGAGTGCTCGATGTCTGCCGATGGATCAACCGGAAGAGCTCAATCGAATCCGAATTGCATCATCTTGGCAGGTTTATGACCTCCGACTGGGATCACTCGATACACGAATTCCTGGAAGCCGCAGCGCTGCTGACTGTCCCGATCGGATTCGTCCTCACCGCCGGCCTGCTGCTGACCGCGGTCGTCCTGACGACACCCGGCATCCAGAGACGTTCGTTTTGGGACTGGAGCCTGGGGCGCACTCCACAGGTCACTTTCGAATCGGTCGCTTC
>JAPLOC010000811.1:4812-5439 GCA_026692825.1 Planctomycetota bacterium
CAACGGTGGTCATCAAAACAAGTCGCGGCTGGAGGATTTTGGGGATCTGGCTGCTGACCTTCTGCTTCGCGACCACGGCGATTCAAATGCGCTCGACGGAATCGATCTACCAGATGGCGTTTGGAACGGGGGCGACGCCGGAGGGGCTCTGGCGCGAATACCAGCAGGTGAAGGCCGAGGTCAAAGGCTGGAGGATGTTCAACGAGGAATCGGATTCGACCGAGGAGTGAGTCGGGGATGCGGGATGCCAGGCCACATAGCCCGACGCTGCGAACGTTCGCCCCAGAACTGCCCGCCCGGACCTCGCGCCAACCCTCCCCCCCAAACGACGAGCGCCCCACGAAAGGAAGAACGACCCAGGTATTTGATATTGACCTCTTTTCGCACCGCCGCGTAGCCTGACCCGAAGAATCGGTCCCCGTCGGAATGGAGTTTGACGATGCTGGCAGAACAGATTGCAGCAGGCCCCACAGCACAGTCGCCCCTCGACGAGCGTCTCGACGCCTTCGATCGCGTGCTTATCGGAGTCGACTCAAGAAGTGAGCAGCGGGCACTCGTCGGCGCGCTGGAGGCACGGTTACGAAGCGCAGGCGGCAGTTGTGCCGAGCCTTTGACAGACTTCGGGTT
>JAPLOC010000812.1 GCA_026692825.1 Planctomycetota bacterium
GGATTGGGCAATGACTTGGTCTGCGTCGCCAGATCGACCAGCAAGGGATGGGCGGCGATGGTCTTCTCGACAGGACGGTAGCCGGGCAACGCGGTGAACGGGGCGGCGAGTGAATGAACCGTCAGGAACATGTCGATCGGCTCCCCTTCGTCGACCCGCAAATGCAGTTGCAGTTGGCTGACTGGCTGCAGGTCGGGGATTTCGAGAAAGAGATGCTTTCCGTCGGCGAGGACGAACGACCGCGTGATCGCCCACGGATCATGTCCAATCGCGCCGCGGTGACTGGGCGAGTATTCCTCGGAACCATAGGCGGCGCTGTAGCGATAGTTCCACGCCTGCGCGAATTGCCGTGTGACGTCACTGGCGATCTTCGGGTCGATGGCTGCGGTGAACTCAATCAGAACGCCATTCTGGTGGGCATGAAACCCGCGCGGCAATTGGACTTTTCCCCCGGTGTATCGGACCCGCTCGAAGCACCCTTCCAGAGAGTTGTACGCGCCCCAGCCAGCCATCCCGGTGACATACAACTGCCCGTCGTGGGGATTGAATCGACCACGATGCGCGCCGGACGAGAACTCACCTGGAAGCGGCACAACCGCCCCCTGGGGTTGACCGTCGACTTCATCCCGCAACAGAAGAAAGTGCGACGCCGTTCCGAACGAAAGGTGAACCGCCAGACCGTCGAGCGGTCCCCAGCGGTCGCTGTGAACGGCGACTTGACCGCCGGCCGAGTTGTCGAGACCTCGGGGGAGGTAGAGCAGGGGGAGCGTGGGACGTTTGCCATTTTTGGGGCCGGGATAGCCAAAGTGAGGCGGTTCGAATTCCTCGGAACCCGCTTGCGGCCGGATCTGGCACAATGTCGAGGCGGGGGTCCATTCCCCTTCTGAACAGGGGATCGTGATCGAACCATCGGCCATTATGCCGAGTCCATCGGGGTTGCGGAAACCGGTCGCCATCACTTCGACCCGTTTTCCATCCGCCGAGATGCGCAGCAGTCCCTGGTTTCCGGATGCCGTGTAAAAATTCCCGGCCGCGTCCCGTTCGAGTCCGCAAATGAAATCGTGGCCGGCGGTTGAGGTCGTGTAGGCGTTGCTCGCGCACTCGTAAAAGTCCGCCTCGCCATCGCCGTTGAGGTCATGCAGCCGGGTGAGCTGGTCGCGCCCCAAAACGTGAACCACACCGTCCACGACCTGCAGTCCCAGTGGCTGGTTGAGTCCGGAGGCGAACCGTCGCCACTGAACCTTGGCCAGTGTTTCATCCAGACCGGTCACCTGCCAGACATCCCCCTGCATGGTACAGACAAACGCAGTCCCATCGGGGAGAAAATCGTGTCCCGAAAAGAACATCAGCGCTTTCCAGGGATTGTCAAACGGCGGAGGGATGCGATCGACCACATAGGGGCCACCCATCCCGGGCTGACCGGGCAAGTCGAACACCTGTGGCCATTGCGCCGGCCCCCCTTTCGTCAGGTCCGCCAGAGGATGTGATTCGGCCCGGTCGACAACCCGTTGGAATTGACCATTTTCGACCCATGGAGCGTCGAGGTATTCGACCTCTCCGATGCGGTACGCGAACACCACCCGCTTTCCATAACGATAGAAACCGTGGTATTGGAATGGCTCGAGAACGCCGGGTTGCGCGGGGCGGGGGACGGGAGTTCCCGCTTGCAGGGCACCCTCCATGAAACCGTGCCGGACCGTCGAGAATTTCAGGAATCCCTCGCGCCACAATGCGTCATACGACAATGTCTGCGGGTTGAAGCAGGCTGCAAGTTCACCCGCGTCCCCCAGTCGAACGCAGACCCCCTTCGCGACCGTGACACCCGGACCACGGAAGATGGCGGACAGCATCGATCCCAGATCGGTCGCGTTCCACCGGTCACTCGCCCAGGTCTGCTCGTTTTGGTTCCCCCAATGGCCGAAGGTGCCGCCATCCAGACCGGGAAACCCGGGCAGCAGGATCGGCATAGCCGACTGAGCGGCGAAATGCCGGGCCTCTTTGGTGTAAAAGTCATACAGGCGATCGCGGTTGATGGGGTGGCCAACAAACGGCCACCGCGCGGGATCCAGCGGGAGTTTGTTGTATTCAAATTCCGCCGCCTCGTGGGATTGCGGACGAACCAGCCCCGGGAGCGAGGCGTCGTGACCCAACTCCAGGAGGAAGCGCACAATGTCGCCCCGCTGGGTGGTCGACATGGCCGCCGTGAGCCCCTCGGGCATCAGAGTTCCCAATTCCCGCAGTTCTTCGATGTCGGCTTTTGCCAGTCGGGTCAGCGTACCTTGCGCCGGATCCCGGAGAACAACCTCCTCGGCCGATTCACTCTGCTTGTAACCCTGATAGTTCTTGCCGTCGACAGTTTGGGCGATCCAGGCACGGTATTCCGGTTTGACCTCGCGATTGGGCCAGAAGAGTGCTTCGACCACTTGTTCGGGCTTCAGTCGACGTCCGACATCGCTCAGAAGCGGCCCGGCCTGACCGCCTTGTTCACCCACTTTGTGACACGAGATGCACGCGAAGTGAGCCGAACCGAAGATCATCGCGCCCCGCTTCGCGTCTCCCCGCGCCTGTGCCTCAGAAACAATCCGGGCGACCAGATCCGGATGAAATTCCGGTCCGGACGGTGGCGGAGCGCAGGTCGGGTCGTTGCTGGTCGTCTGTGGGGACACCGGATCGGAATCGGGGTCGGCCCGTCGATTTGCGCTGTCTGTCCCGATTGTCGGACCCGCAGCGCTCTCGCGGACTTCTCCCTCCGAATGCGCAGGCTCTCGCCCCAAAGTGACCACAACCAGGATCAGCGAAATGCTTACGAGCGCGAACGCTCCCCACCGAACCATTGCGATGACTCCCGGCTGTTGGGATCTCAGAGGATTCTCGACGACGAGCGCCGTCTTTCGAAGCCGGTTGTAGGGCAGTTCTCACCGCTTCGCAACCGAACCGTGTCACAGATCGAGTGAACGAACCGCAACATGTCTCCCTTCGATTTCGCAGGTCGCCAGTCCGGGTCAGTTAATTCGAGGAGCCGGCTGGCGGTTTGACAGAGAGTGGTGATCGCCTTGTGGGCGGCCGCCGGGTGTCGGTTCAGACTCAACCTCTAGACAGTTTGACATTTCCGGCCAGGGAAAATAGTTTACTCGCGACACAGACGCTGTCGAACTTCTCGCCCCGAACGGATTGGCCGGTCGCTGGAGATGCCGGCGGGTGGATCTGCTCGCGGTGGAATCCGATGGGTGAGCAATGACTTCGTTAACGCACTTCGATGACTCGGGCGCAAGCCGGATGGTGGATGTTGGCGACAAGCCGATCACCCGCCGGGTGGCTCGCGCAGAGGGGCGGGTCACGATGGCCGCCGAGACGTTACGGACGATCCTGGACAAGCGGATTGCCAAGGGGGATGTGTTCGAAGTGGCGCGACTCGCGGGAATCATGGCCGCGAAGGAGACCTCCCGGCTGATTCCGCTGTGCCACATTCTGCCACTTTCCAGTGTCAAGATTCAGCTCGCCCCGCTCGACGAACGAACGGTTCGAATTGAGGCGGAAGTTCGCGTGGAAGGGCAGACCGGAGTCGAAATGGAGGCGCTGACCGCCGTGACGGTGTGCGCTCTCACAATTTACGACATGTGCAAAGCGATTGACCGCAGCCTCGTGCTGGGGCCGTTTGTCCTTGTTGAGAAGTCCGGAGGGAAGAGCGGCACGTTTCTCCGCACGTCGGCAGATTCACCCACATGATCTCTGCCGCTCGCTTCGCTTTCACGTCATTCGATTTGAACTTGCTTCCACAACCCCGCGTGTCATGAACAGACCCCTTGCGACGGACAATTCGAGTGCGGCCCTGATGGCGCGGGTCCACTCGCTGATTGGCGATTCTCTGCGAAACGTCGAACGGATTTTCCAGGAGGAACTCGCCAGCCGTCATCCGTTCGTCCAGGAAGTGTTGGGGCACCTAGCGGGTTACCGTGGCAAACGGATGCGTCCCATGCTGGTTCTGCTGACCGCACAGGCGTGCGGGGGTGTCGAACACGCGCATTGCGTTCTCGCCGCCGCCATCGAGATGATCCACACGGCGACGCTGGTTCATGATGACGTGCTCGACGACGCGACGACCCGTCGGCACGTGGCGACGGTCAACTCGCGGTGGAGCAATGAAACCAGCGTTCTCCTCGGCGACTACATGTTCACGCACGCGTTTCATCTGACGAGCAGTCTGGGGGATGCCCAGGCGTGTCGGGCGATTGGACGCGCGACGAATATCGTGTGTGAAGGAGAGATGTCGCAGATCGCGGAACGCGGCAATCTTGACCTGACTGAAGAGCAGTACTTCGAAATCATCGAAGGCAAGACCGCCGAACTGTGTGCCGTCGCCTGTGAGCTCGGGGCGCGCCACGCGGGGAGCTCCGAGTCGATCTGCGCCGCTCTTGACGGTTACGGTCGCGATCTGGGAATCGCGTTTCAAATCGCCGATGACCTGCTGGATGTTCTGGGGACCGAGCGGCAGACCGGAAAGACACTGGGGAGTGATCTGCAGAAGCAGAAGCTGACACTGCCGATCATCTATCTGCTGTCGCAGGCGGCTCCCGAACTGGGAGCGCGTGTGCGCGAGTTGCTTGCCCGCCCGGATGAAAACACTCGCGGAGAGCTGTTGCCAATCCTCGAGTCCAGCGGCGCGATCGAATACGCGAAAGCTCGCGCAGTCGCCTTTACCGTCGCGGCCCGGCAAAAACTGGGATGTCTCCCAGAATCCCCCGCCCGGCAGATCATGGAAGACATGGCGGAATTCGTGGCATTGCGGTCGGCGTGAGGGATGGGTTGTCGGATTGGTCGCGGATTGCGATGACGAGTGCTACTCAGGAAGTCCCTTCAGCCATTCGACCACGCGTTCGGTGACGGCAGGAGTCGCAGACACTCCTGGCTGTTGGGTATTGCGAATCGCGTCTTCAATCGTCGGCGCGGCCTGCAGATTGTGATCGACACCGGGGATCTTGCGAAATGTCCCGCGGCCGGGCTGCTTCTCGTTGGCGATCGCCGCGAGCTTTTCGTGGTCGGCGGCGGATGTGACGAAGTCCGACCCCAGTTCTGCTCGACCCACTCACCCAGTTCGGGGTGCCGGTCGGCGATCTCGTCGGGGGTCAGTTTCTCGTCAACCAGGGCCTTCCAGCCGGCGGAGATCTGCGCGACTTCCTGTTCGATTTGCCCCGGACCAATTCCCGAAAACGCCAACTGCCGGCGACTGTTTTCTTGCAGATACTCGGGCCAGTTCGTCCCCGCCGTCCCAAACAGGGCGATCCCCGCGACTGGTTCTTGTTGAGCGACCAGCGGAGCCTGCAACCCGCCGATGCTGACCCCGAACAGGTAGACCTGGGTGGCGTCGATCCGTTTGTCAGATTTCAACAGCCGCACGCCAGCGGCGTATCCCTTGACAATTGCGTCAAAGGTGGCGTCGCGCGCCGGCCCGCCTTCGCTGTCACCGCAACCCGGTTTGTCGACTCGCAGGACCGCAAATCCCTGCCGGGTCAGCGCCGTGGCGATGGCGCGGAAACCGATCGGGTCGGCGACCGGATGTTCGGCCGCGGCATTCCCCAGTCCCGAAAGCAGCAGGATCGCGCGGGAACTGGTCGCGTTGCGCGGCACGGTCAGCACAGTCCGCAAGCGCCCGGCTGGCGAATCGACAAACGAGTACTCGGTGTCGAATTCATCAGAGGTTTCCAACGGAAGAGACTTCAGAGTGGCGGTCAACGTCCGTTCTTTTCCCTCGCGATTGAGTCGGATCTCGACGTCCGTTCCCCCCCGCAGCGTCCCGACAAGTTCGAGAAATCCGGCGACGTTAACGAACTCTTTCCCCCCAACGGCCAGAATCACATCCCCTTTGCGAATTTTGGCGGCGGCCGCATTGGAATCGGGAACAACCATCAGCACCTCGACCCCGCCGGCGGCAGCGATTCCCAGACGATTGCGCGTCTCGTCGGAGGTGTTTTGAATCTGCGTTCCCAACATGATTCGGCGGGGCAGTGGGTCGGCGTGGGAGAACGCCGGCAGGATGAGAACCGCGCAAACAGCGGCGAGTACCAGACGAAGCAGCGACGGGGGAGTTGAACGGTGTGGCACGAATTCGCTCCGATGAGTGCGGACAACTGTGTCCGCAGAGACAGTTAAGACGGAATGTCTTAATTGTGTTCGAAACGACTGCTGCCGTCAATCTCAGTCGGTGGCCATTCAGCTCCAGTCGGCCACCACACGCCCCTCACTCAACCGCCGTTTCAGACGCTGGAATTCGTCGTCGTATTCCAGCGTCTGGTCGACCCCCAGGTGATTCAGAATCGTCGCGGACAGGTCGGCGGGTGAGACGGGCCGATCGACCACGAATCCCGCGTTCGCGCTGGTGGCGCCATAAGCCTGACCGCCACGCACGCCGCCGCCGGCGACAATCGCCGTGAACGCATGTGGCCAATGATCGCGTCCGGTCGCTTGCGTGTTGCTGCTCTGAGTGAATTGCCCCAGTTTGGGGGTTCGTCCGAACTCACCCAGGGCGACCACCAAAGTGGTCTCCAGAAGACCCCGGTCATGCAGATCTTCAATAAAAGCGGGGAAGGCGTGGTCGAAGATTGGGCAGAGCAGCGTCTTGAGTTTCGAGAAGTTGTTTTGGTGGGTGTCCCAGCACGTGTTGACGCCGTCGATTTTCGTTTCGTCTTCCCAGTTGACGGTGATCAACGGGACTCCCGATTCCACCAGTCGGCGCGCCGCGAGCAAGCTCTTCCCCACGACGGTGGATCCGTATTTCTCCCGAACGGAGTCGGGCTCTTGCGAAAGATCCAGGCGGTCGGCTGTTTGATTTTCGAGCAGGGTATAAACCGACTGCGAACTCATGCGGAATTCGTCAATCGCCCGTACCGACTCGGGGCCACCCACCTGTTCGATTCGCTCAAGTAATCCCCGTCGCCTGTTCAGGCGGTTCCAGGGCCCGTCCGCCTGAAATCTCAGGCCCGACGACTCAAACGCAGTTTCATCCAGTCCACCCTGAACCAGCAATGGATTATGTCGTTCTCCCATTCGGCCGCCCGTCTGTCCCGCGATCCGTTTCGACTGGCCGGGAAATTGCAGATACCAGGGAAGGACGACCGACGCGGGCAATCCCAGCGGTGACTTGGCGTAGCGCATCGTCATCGCGCTCAATGACGGCCAGTCCTCGGGGGTCGCCTGATCGGTGACCGGCGGACCCTGGTAGTCGCGCCCGGTGAAGACTTCGCTGCACGCCGGGCCATGTACGTTCATCCGGTGCGTCATCGAACGCAACAGGCACATCTTGTCCATTTGTGCCGCGAAGCGGGGGGAGGTGTTCGCACACCCGAATCCCCGGAACCGACGTCGCGATCGATTGAAACTC
>JAPLOC010000813.1 GCA_026692825.1 Planctomycetota bacterium
GCCCTCAACCTGAAAGACGGAAATCTCCTGTGGCAACTCAATCTGATTGAGATACTCGGCGGAGAGATTGCCGACTATGGGATGACGAGTTCCCCCCTGGTTGTGGGTGGACGGGTGATTGTGACGGTCGGTGCCCCATCGGCCACGGTTGCGGCGCTTGACGTCAAGACGGGGGAAATCGCCTGGACGGCAGGCGAAGGACATCCGGCAGGCTATTCTTCCGCGGCCGTGCGTAAGGTGGGGGGACGTGAACAGATCGTGGTATTCCACGGGAATGGCGCATTCGGTCTCGATCCCAAGACCGGCGCCGAACATTACGTCACCGACTTCAACTGCAACATCGCGACGCCGATCGCGGTGGATGATGGCGTGTTGTTGTCTGCAGGTGAAAACCACGGTTCCGTGCTGCTGGGGCTGACTCCCAAAGGAGACGGTTTTGATGTGGCTCCCCGCTGGTCATCGCTGGGATCAAAAAGCACCCTGCGGAACGAATGGCAAACGTCGGTGCAGGTGGGGGACGCACTGTTCGGGTTCGACAATGTCGGAAGTGCCGGGCCGGTCACGCACCTGTGTTGTGTGAATCCGAAAACGGGCGAACGCAACTGGCAGGAATTGCGGTTTGGGAAGGGCAACCTGATCGCCGCCGACGGGAAACTCTTCATCGTCACGATGCAGGGGGAACTGGTGGTGGTGAAGGCGGACCCGCGGAAATTCACCGTGCTGGGTCGGAAAGCCGTGGTTGAAAAGACCCGCCAGGCCCCCGCGCTCGCCGACGGTCGGCTGTTTATTCGCGACGACAAAGACATCGTGTGCATTGACGTCCGTCAGAAGTGACCGTTTTCAGTTTGACTCTTGTTTCTCCCTGACCGCCTGAAGGAAGACGCAGCATGTCCACCGCCGCCACTCGTCGCGAGTTTCTTCAAACTGTGGGGGCGGGGGTCGCCGTGGGCGCACTCGCGGCCGATTCCCAGGCGGCTGACCCGCCCTTACGCGTGGCGCTGGTCGGTTGCGGCGGCCGTGGGACACACGACGCCAGCCTGTTCGTCGCCAACCCGGGGGTGGAACTGGCCTGGGTGTGTGACGTGGATGCGAATCGACTGTCGGCCGTCGCCTCGAAATTCAAGATCCCCGAGGCGCGGTCCACGGGCGACCTGCGTCGCGTACTCGACGACAAGTCGGTCGACATCGTCCTGGTGGCGACCCCCGACCACTGGCATTCGCTGGCGTCGATCATGGCGTGTGACGCGGGGAAGCACGTCTACGTCGAGAAGCCAATCTCTCACAACGTGCGCGAGGGACGCCTGCTGGTCGAGGCGGCGGAACGGAACAAGGTGCGCGTGCAACATGGCACGCAGTCCCGCAGTACCGCGATGATGATCCAGGCGGTCGCGCTCTTGCGCTCGGGGATCATTGGCACGGTCTTGCAGGCGAAATGCTGGAACATGCAACGCCGCGGAAGTATTGGACGGGGTCAGGAGACTCCCCCTCCCGCCGGCCTCGACTACGACAACTGGGTGGGACCAGCGACGTTCCTTCCTTACCGCAGCAACCGTGTTCACAATCGTTGGACCTGGTGGCGGCATTTTGGCACCGGAGACATGGGAAACGATGGGGTACATGACATCGATTACACCCGCTGGGGACTGGGAGTGGACACGCATCCCACAAAAATCGCCGCTCTGGGTGGCAAGTTCCATTTCGATGACGACATGGAATTCCCTGATACCCAGCAGGTCGTTTTTGAATACCCGGGAGACGGCGCTCCGGGCAATCGCCGACTGCTGATCTATGAACAGCGGCTTTGGAGTACGAATTACCCCTACAACGTCGACAGTGGAGCCGAGTTCTACGGCACGAGCGGTCAGATGTTTCTCAGTCGGCGTGGCAAGATCCAGGTTCTCGATGCCCAGAATAGGCCGAAGCCGGTGGAGGTCACACCCGGTCCGCAAGACGACGCGGCACACGTCCGCAATTTTCTGGGGGCGATCCGCGAAAACGAAAAGCTGAACGCCGACCCGCTCACCGGACACCTGTCGACCTCGCTGTGCCACCTGGGGAATATCGCCACGCTGCTGGAACGCACACTGACATTCGACCCTGCCACGGAAGCGATCGTTGGTGATGCGGAGGCCCATCGGCTGTTAAGCCGGGAGTACCGCGATCACTGGGCCCGCCCCCGCGACGCGTAGTTGCGAGCGCCTCGTGGACGGCAACTAATCACTTAGTCTTAGTGGGTCCATCGAATTTCCACCCGACTCGGAATCCAACGCCATCACCAATTCGCCAACCTCAATCGCGTCCTGAAAATCCGCTGCGATCATCGCGTCGCGCCACCACTTCGAGAAAATGCGCTGGACTCAGCCAGACACGAAACTCGGCCCACGCGAGCGCCGCGGACGGAAACAGTACAACCATCGCAGGGAGGACCGTGAACGGATCATTCCATTCACCGACCATGACCCAGACGGCGCACAAAGCCAGTGTCGTCCACCACGTGGCGTTGATCCCGCAGAACCACGCGCGTTGTTTTTGGTAATGAACGGAGATCGACATGTTGACTCCACGTGGCTGACAAGACAGTCGACATTCCCAAAAGTGCCGAAATCTAACAAGGTGGTCCGGCCGTCGGCAGCCCCAACGGGGCGGAATTCGATAGCCCAGGGAGTAGCCCCGTATCTGGGCAAAGCCCAGATCCGGGGCGGAGCCCTGGGTTCGACGCGCGCACACGGACGTCTAGCCCCTACGGGGCGCAACCCGCATCGCCATGGTCACCGTACGTCGCGACCACGCTTATGCGCAGTATCAAGCTCCCGCTTCCTAACGGGCGCGGCTCCATCGAAATGTTTCAACACAGACCGCGCAAAGTATAACGGCTTACTGGCGTGCGCGGCTCTTGTGGAAAATTCCATTTTCTGACGCGCCGAGTCGATTCTTCACGCGATGATGTCGTGTACCACTTCCCCGTGGACGTCGGTCAGGCGGAAGTCGCGACCGCCGTACTTAAACGTGAGTTTGGTGTGTTCGAATCCCAAGAGGTGCAACATCGTCGCGTGCAGGTCGTGCAGGTGGACCTTGTTCTCAACCGAGTAGTAGCCGTAGTCGTCGGTCTTGCCGTAGACGAGGCCCGCCCTGACCCCACCGCCCGCCATCCACATCGTGTATCCCTGCGGGTTGTGGTCCCGGCCGTCGTCTCCCTGCGCGACCGGAGTGCGACCGAATTCGCCTCCCCACAAAACGAGCGTCTCGTCCAGAAGTCCCCGCGATTTCAAATCGGTCAACAGGGCGGCGATCGGCTGATCGACTTCCAGCGCGTTTTTCGCGTGGTCGGCCCGCAAGCCGCCATGTTGGTCCCACTTGTAACTGTGCGTGCATTGAATGAACCGCACGCCACGTTCCGCGAACCGCCGGGCCATCAGACACTGACGGCCGAAATTCATCGTCTGCGGCTGATCGAGTCCGTACAGTTTTTGTGTCGCTTCGCTTTCATCCGCGATGCTCTGCATCTCGGGGGCCGCCGCCTGCATCCGGAACGCGAGTTCAAAGGAATTGATGCGCGCCTCCAGTGACGAATCGGGGCCGGTCTCGGCTATGCGATCGACGTTCATCTCACGCAACAGGTCCAACTCCAGCCGTTGCAGGTTGCGCGGCGTCCCTTCGGCGTTTTCAATGAACGGAATCTTTGCCCGGTCCGACGGAATACTGGCGTTTCCCAAGGGGGTTCCCTGATACACCGCTGGCAAAAACGCCGAGCTGTAGGCGTTCACGCCACCATGAGTCAGAGTCGGGCAGATTGTGATGAACCCGGGGAGGTCCTGGTTGTCGGTCCCCAGCCCGTAGGTGATCCACGAACCCATGCTGGGTCGGACAAACGTGTCGCTGCCGGTGTGCAGTTCCAACAGCGCTCCCCCGTGTCGCGAATTCGAACCATGCATCGAATTGATGATGCACATCTGATCGACCTGCTTCGCGACGTGAGGAAACAGGTCGCTCACCCACGCGCCGCTTTGGCCGTACTGCTGGAATTTCCAGGGCGATAGAAGACCCGTGGCTTGGCGAACGGCAGCGGTTTTCCGTGATCGCGTTCCAGCAGTGGCTTGTAATCGAACGTGTCGACCTGCGACGGGCCGCCGTGCATGAACAGAAAGATCACCCGCTTGGCGGTGCCGGTGAAGTGCGGTTGCTTGGGAGCGAGCGGATTGGCCGACGGAGCGGCCGCGGCCGATTCTCCCAACAGGCCCGCGAGCGCGAGCGAGCCAAAGCCAGCGGACGACCGCTTCAGCAGTTCGCGACGCGAAACGGGAGACTCGTTGTCGAAACACCAGGTGCGTGCCATGTCGACGCTACTCCATGTAGATGAATTCATTCGACGCCAGCACGCTGCGGCAGAGACTCTGCCAGGCGCGTTCACGCGGCGGGGTGTTGGTGGCGGGGGCGGCCACAGTGTCTGTGGCGGCCGCCGCAGCGGTGTAGCGATCGAGGAATGCCAGCGCCCGGGCGGTTTCCGTAGTACGCGGGGGCCGGCCCAGCGCGGTCCGGTAGAGTTGGTCAACCCGTGCCGCGTCTTCGACCGGATCGTCGAGCAGTCGCCGCGCGAGAACACGGGTCTGTTTCAGAACCAGGTCGCTGTTCATGAGGAACAGCGCCTGCGGAGCGACGGTCGTCGTGTCGCGATGGCCCATCTCCACACTCGGGTCGGCGAAATCGAACGCCTGGAAGACGTCGTACAAAGCGCTCCGCACCACCGGAAGGTAAATCGAACGGCGGGGCGGGTCGTAAATCACCGGATTCACATTCGCCGTGCTGGTGACATACGCCCGGTTCGGCGTGGGTAGGAGAGTGCCACCCATATTCGCGTCGAGCGTTCCCGCGACCGCGAACACCGAGTCTCGCAGCGACTCGACCTCAAGCCGACGCCGGTTAAAGCGCCACCAGAGACGGTTTTCTGGATCCGCCTCGGCCGCCTGTTCATTGAAGCGGGTACTCATCTGCCAGGTCGCCGACAGCAGGATTTTGCGGTGCAGCGATTTGAGCGACCAGCCCCCGCGCTGAAACTCCAACGCGAGATGGTCAAGCAACTCGGGATGGGTCGGACGTTCACCCAGCCGACCGAAGTTGTCGGGAGACCGCACCAACCCTTCGCCAAAATGCCACTGCCAGACCCGGTTCACAATGACCCGGCTGGTGAGTGGATGATCGGGATCGGTCAACCATCGCGCGAGTTCGAGTCGGCCCGATTGCGCCGGGTTGACCGCCTGATTAGCCGACAGAGACACCACCTGCAGGAATCGGCGGGGAACTTCCGCCCCCAGATTGAGATGACTTCCGCGCAGGTGAACACGCAGATTCTCGGGAGTCGCGTCGCTGACCGCCATCGCCTCGGGCAATTTGGGCAGGGCTCCCTCGAGTGTCTTTTGTTCCGCACGTTGCGCGGTCAATTCCATTTGCGTCGACGCCGTGAACAGTTCCTCCACGTTCTTCGGAGTCGCCAGCGGTCCCGCCGGATCGTAGGTAAATTTCCGAAACGCTTCGAGAACGTCGTCGGAGAGCGCGGAAATGGACTTCGTTTCGGCACGAGCCTGCAACTCTTCCCAGCGACTCGTCGCTTCCAAAGCGAGCTGCTGGTAGCGGAGCGCCAATTCCCGCAGCGTCGTCGGCACAGGCTCCGCCAGGAGTCGCGCACGAATCGCCGCCCCAAGTCCCGCCGACGGCGCTGGGGGAGTCTTTGCCTCTTCCAACGCGGCGAATTCATGCCATGTCGCCAGGAGCGACTCCGGTTTGTCGCGGGTCGCCGCAAGTGTGGCTGTGAAGGACTGCTGGAATCCCGCCACGAGTCTCGATTTCTTCTTTTCCGCGTCCCCCAGTGGCTCGTTGACGACTGGTGGCGGTGCGATGGCGTTCCCCTGAGCGTCTCGAGCCGGGGCGATGAGCAGCTTGTCGATATGCGGGAATGGACCGGGATTCTCCAGCCGGACGACACTCTTTCCCGCAGCGAGCGGCACCAGCGCTTCAATGTTCCATGTCTGCGTGTCGGGGTTCCACGACCCGGTCACTTTTCCCGCCGCGTCGGACTTGAGCAATCGACCGCCTATCGACAGCAGGTTCGGCCGGGCTGCCGCCGCCGCGTATCGAATTTCGATCTGGTACACCCCCGCGGTCGGAATCTCGACATCGTACTCGGTGAAGTTGGGCAACTCTCCCTTGTTGACCAGCACGCCGATCCCTTCCCCGTACCCGTCGCGGACCTTTAGAACATTTCCCCGGACGAAATCCTCGGCCTCAATCAGAATCGCACCGGCCGGCGCGGGATCACCCGGCTTCGGGCCGAGAACCGGCACC
Source organism: Planctomycetota bacterium (assembly GCA_026692825.1). GTDB lineage: Bacteria > Planctomycetota > Planctomycetia > Planctomycetales > Planctomycetaceae > UBA10511. Next base: position 6,337 of record JAPLOC010000813.1, read on the forward strand.
GAAGCCAGTAACGCGTCGAGTCGGGATTGGGTGTGTGCCGCAAGCAGCAGGTCACCCACCTGCCGACGCGCCTGCCGCAACACGACTTCGGTCTCAGACTTCACCTTGTCGGCGATGGCCTGCTTGGTGTGGTCGATCCGCCGCTGCAGTTCAGCCCGCTGCGCCACCACTTCGGGAGCCGCCAGAGGCAATTCCTGCCAGCGGGCGACGACCGAGAAATTCTCCATGGTGTTTGTGCTTTTGAAGATCCCCGCCAAGCCGTAGTAGTCTTCGATCGGGACCGGGTCGAACTTATGCGAGTGACAGCGGGCACAACCGAGCGTCAATCCCATGAAGGCCCGACCGAGCGTATCGACCTGCTCGTCGATGATATCCATCTGCATTTTCACCGGGTCGTCCTCGGCGAGCATTTTCGCCCCGAGCGAGAGGAACCCGGTTGCCACGGTCCGTTCGATGCCGGCCTCGACATCGTCGGTCGCGGGGAGCAAATCGCCCGCGAGTTGTTCGGCGAGGAATTGATCGTACGGCTTGTCTTTGTTCAACGCCGCGATGACATAATCCCGGTAGCGCCAGGCGCTCGCGTATGCAAGATTTTCATCCAGACCATTTGAGTCGGCGTACCGTGCGACATCGAGCCAGTGCCGCGCGAACCGTTCGCCGTACCGCGGGGAGGCGAGCAGGCGGTCGACCACGTGGGCGAAAGCGTCGGGGGAACTGTCCGTGAGAAAGGCGTCAATCTCAGCGGGGGTTGGTGGGATCCCGTGCAGGTCGAGCGTCGCGCGGCGAATCAACGTCCGCTTGTCGGCAGCGGGGGCGGGAGAGAGCGCGGCGGCCTCGAGTTTCGCGAGAATGAACCGATCGAGGTCTTCGAGTGCCCACAGTTCGTTTTTCACCGCGGGCAGAGCAACGGGCCGAACCGGTTGAAACGCCCAGAAGTTGCGATCGGCCTCGGTGATTTCGGTCTCCGTGGTCGCGGATTTCACTCCTGGCGACGGTTCTTTGGACTGGGGCCAGATCGCCCCCTGACGCACCCATTCCACGAGCAACGCGATCTCGGCATCGGGAAGCTTGGACTTGGGCGGCATCTTGAGGTCGCCTGTGTAGCGGACCGCCTGAATCAGCAGGCTCTTGTCTGGCTGTTTGGGAACGACAACCGCACCGCTGTTTCCACCCTGGGTGAGAGCGGCCGGAGAGTCGAGCCGAAGCCCCGCCTTTTGCTTTGCGCCGCCATGGCATTCGAGACACCGGTCGACCAGCAGGGGCCGGATCTTGCTTTCAAAAAACGCTTCGGCCTGGGCGCGGTCGGCTGCCGAGGGTTCGGCGGTGTCGACCGG
>JAPLOC010000814.1:0-9767 GCA_026692825.1 Planctomycetota bacterium
GCAATGTCGCGGTTCCGGCCGCGTGGAATCGAAAATCCACACTCCCCCCCTCGAATCACACATGCCGGCGAAATATCAGCGACGGGAATGTGGGCGGTCGACCGAATTATCTATCTGAAGTCGCGAAATAGCGGTTGGTCGCCGTGAGGCGGTACGATACACTGGGGGCATTGAATTCGACTCGAATCCATCGTCTGGAAGCAGATACACAACGACATGATCACCGCCGCCCCTCCCTCCGCGGCTCCCGGAGAGTTGAAAGTCATTGAAGACGCCGTCTGCACGTTTTGCGGATGCGTTTGCGACGACATCGAACTCACCGTTCAGGACAGCCACATCATTGAGGCGAAGCGCGCCTGCGTCCTGGGAAAAGCCTGGTTCCTCAACCACAGCATCGAAGATCGCCCGAGTTGCCTGATTGAAGGAAAGCCCGCGTCGCTGGAAGAGGGTTACGACCGCGCCGCCCGGATTCTGGTCGAGGGAAAATATCCCATCATCTACGGCCTCAGCGATTCCCCCTGTGAAGCCCAGCGGGTGGCGTGCAGCATCGTCGACTGGATCGACGGCACGATCGACACCACCACCAGTGTCTGCCACGGTCCCTCGGGGATGGCTTTCCAGGGAGTCGGGGAGGTCACCTGTTCCTTGGGTGAAGTCGCCAATCGGGGCGATCTGATCATGTTCTGGGGATCCAATCCCGCCGAGAGTCATCCCCGGCATTTCTCCAAGTACAGTCTGATGCCGAAGGGGATGTTCCTGCCCAACGGACGAAAGGATCGCACCTGCGTCGTCGTCGATGTGCGGAAGACGAAGAGCGCCAAGGCGGCTGATATCTTCGTTCCGATCAAGCCCCGTGCCGACTTCGAGGCGCTGTGGACATTGCGGGCACTGGCGAAGGATGTGGAACTCGATCCCGAGCAGGTGCTGCGTGACACCGGCGTGGAACTGTCGGTCTGGCAGAACCTGATGGAGCGGATGAAAGCCGCCAAGTTCGGCGTGATCTTCTTCGGAATGGGCCTGACGATGACGCGCGGCAAGCACGCCAACACCGAGGCGTTACTCGCGCTGACCCGGGATATGAACGCCTACACCCGGTTTGTCGCGAAGCCGAACCGGGGCCACGGGAATGTGACCGGTGCCGACAATGTCGTCTCTTGGCGCACCGGCTATCCTTTCGGCGTGAACCACAACCGGGGTTATCCACGGTTTAACCCGGGGGAGTACACCACGTCCGACACACTGGCGAATGGTGAAGCCGACTGCGCGATGACCATCGCGTGCGACCCCATGGCGAATTTTTCGCAACCGGCGCGCGAGCATCTCGCGCGAATTCCGCTGATCGCGCTCGACACCAAAGAGACCCCCACGTCGCGGGCAGCGACGGTCGCGTTCACGGTCGCCACCTATGGCATTAACACCGGCGGGACCGTTTACCGCATGGACGATGTTCCGCTCCCTTTGCGCCCCGCGTTTGAATCGCCGCACCCGAGCGATTTCGAAGTTCTGACGCAAATCGAACAGCGGGTGAAGACGCTGGTCGGCGTCACCTGCTAGGCTGCAAAGACGGTCACCGCGACGCGTTGTTGACGGGCGACCGCCTATCAGATTCCGGCCGATTCCGCTCACGCCCCCCGCCCCTCTCCACCGATACCCCAAGACACTCGCGCAATGCCCCTGGAATACACGAAGATCGTCGGAGGGACGGTTTACGACCCCGCCAATGGGATCGACGGGCTGATACGTGATCTTTGGATCGCCGACGGAAAAATCGTCGCGCCTCCCACCGACGCCGACGTCGTCGTTTCCAAAACGATCGACGCCAGCGGTCTGGTGGTGATGCCCGGGGGGATTGATATGCACTGTCATATCGCCGGCCCGAAAGTGAATGTCGCCCGGAAAATGCGTCCGGAAGAGAAGCGCAAAGGGGAAAAGCTGCACCGGACGAAGGTGACCCACAGCGGCACCATGGGCAGCGTCCCCAGCACGTTCGCCACCGGGTACAAGTACATCGGGTTGGGATACACCACCGCATTCGACGCGGCGATTCCCCCGCTCGGTGCCCGCCACGCTCACGAGGAATTCGACGACACCCCCTGTCTCGACAAGGGGTTCTACGTCCTGATGGGGAACAACCATTATGTGATGCAGTCGATTCAGCGCAAGGAGCCAGAGCGACTCAAGGCGTTCATCGGCTGGCTCCTCTCATCAACCAAGGGATTCGCCGCCAAGCTGGTCAATCCGGGTGGAGTCGAAGTCTGGAAGTCGCACCAGGCGGGCAACGTCAGCGGGCTGGACTCGAAAGTCGACCACTTTGAAGTCACGCCCCGCGAGATCATTCGGGGAATGGCGCAGGCGGTCGACGAATTGCGGTTGCCACACTCGGTGCATATCCACTGCAACAACCTGGGAATGCCGGGAAACTGGGCGACAACGCTGGAGACGATGAAGGCGTTTGAGGGGCATCGCGGGCACATCACGCACGCGCAATTCCACAGTTACGGCGGGGGAGACGCCGACGAGAACACGTTCAACAGCAAGGTCGCCCCACTGGCCGACTATATCAACTCGCATTCCAACCTGACGCTCGACGTGGGGCAAGTGCTGTTCGGTGAAACGACCAGCATGACGGGGGACGGTCCGCTCGGCTATTACCTCTCAAAGGTCTATGGCGGAAAGTGGTTCAGCAGCGACACCGAAATGGAATCGGGCTGCGGTATCACCCCCATCAAATACAAGAACAAGTCTCTGGTGCATGGCCTGCAATGGGCGATCGGGCTGGAATGGTATCTGATGGTGAACGATCCCTGGCGGGTGGTGATGAGTACCGACCATCCCAACGGCGGTTCGTTTCTCGCCTACCCGCAGATCATCCGGCTGCTGATGGATCGAACCTATCGGCAGGACATTTTGAAAACGTGCCACCCAATGATTCGCGAGCGGTGCAGTCTGGGTGATTTGACACGTGAATACACACTGAACGAAATCGCGATCATCACACGGGCCGGCCCCGCGCGGATTCTGGGACTCAAACACAAGGGGCATCTCGGCCCGGGAGCGGACGCCGACATCACCATCTACACGCCGCACGAGAACAAAGAAGTGATGTTCGAACTGCCGCGGATGGTGATCAAATCAGGGAGGGTGCTGGTCGACCAGGGAGAGATTCGCGACACGCTCACGGGAAAGACCCTGCATGTCGCTCCGGGCTACGACCAGGATATGGAACAGGACATTCAGGACTGGTTCGAGAAGTACTATTCGATTCGCTGGCGAAACTACCCGGTCAGCGACAGCTACCTGCATGAATCGGAACTGGTGCCGATGGGGTTGTGATCGGCCTCCCAGGAATGAGGCTTGCGGTGCGTGCCGAGTCTTACCACCAGGTCAAAAAACCGGTATTGGCAGGCGAGGCAAAGAGGGATCGGAAATCGATGTCCCCGCGATGATGGCAGCGGGAATCGAGAGAGTCGAGACTTGAACGGACGGAATTGGTTTCGCGACTTAAACCGCAGAAATCCAATCCCGTTCCCTGGTTTGTGGTATAAGAAACGATCATGAAGACAATTCAAGTGTACGATAAACCGATGTGCTGCTCGACGGGCGTCTGTGGGCCACAGGTCGACCCGGTACTGCCGCGATTCGCCGCCGATCTTGCCTGGCTGCGTTCGCAGGGTCACCAGGTGGACCGTTTCAATCTCGCCCAGCAGCCGGGCGAATTCGCGAAGAATCGCGAGATCCATCAGTTATTGACGACACAGGGGACAGAGTGCCTGCCCGTGGTTGTCGTGGATGGTCGGGTCATCAGCCAGCGCGGGTATCCATCCCGCGAGATCCTCGCGCTATGGACTGGTGTCGCGGAACCACCCGCGACACTGCCGGACCTTGGGCCGGCTGGCGGATGCTGCGGCGGAAGTCAAAGCTGCTGATGCGTCCGGTCGGAGTTCCTTTGGGAGTGGTCACATGCTGACGTTTCTTGAATCGCCGACTCGCAACCTCTTTTTCACGGGCAAGGGAGGGGTCGGCAAGACGTCGGTCGCCTGCGCCACCGCGGTTCGGCTGGCGGACGCCGGCAAACGCGTGCTGCTGGTCTCGACAGACCCCGCGTCCAATCTCGATGAAGTTCTGCAAACCAAGTTGGGCAATCACCCCACTCCCGTGGCGCGGGTGCCCAATCTATTCGCCATGAACCTCGATCCGGAGGCGGCTGCCGCCGAATATCGGGAACGCATGATCGGACCGTATCGCACTCTGCTGCCAGCGGCCGCCGTGGCCAGCATGGAGGAACAATTCTCTGGATCCTGCACACTGGAGATTGCCGCCTTCGACGAGTTCTCGAAACTCCTCGGGGATCCCGCCGCGACCGCTCAATTCGACCACGTGCTGTTCGACACCGCTCCGACCGGCCACACATTGCGACTCCTGACACTCCCGTCGGCCTGGTCGGGGTTCATGAAGAGCAACACGACCGGAACCTCATGTCTGGGACCGTTGGCCGGCCTCCAGGCACAGCAGAAGCTGTATCAGGACACGGTGCGCGCACTGGGAGAGCCCCAGACAACCACGTTAATCCTTGTCACACGTCCTGAAGTGACTGCATTGCGCGAGGCGGCACGGACTGGTGCGGAGCTGGCTGGGTTGGGTGTCAGGAATCAGCACCTTGTGGTCAATGGCCTCTTTCGTGCGCCCGATAGTTTGGAACCGATCGCGACGGCGATGCAACTGCGGGGCGAACGGTCACTCGCCGAGATGCCGGCCGAGTTGCGCACTCTGCCCCGTTCGCTCATTCCCCTCGCAACCGGTGGCGTGCTGGGTGTCGAGACCCTGCGACATTTTGGACAGCCGCAAGAATCCCCGAACCCGGTGGATTCTGAAATGGTAAGCGAGCTGCCCCCGTTAATGACCCTGAGAGACTTGGTTGACGACCTGGCCGAACCCGGGAACGGAGTGATCCTGGCGATGGGAAAAGGAGGCGTTGGCAAGACAACTGTCGCGGCGGCCGTCGCCGTGGCGCTGGCGGAACGAGGTTTTCCCGTTCACCTGTCGACGACAGATCCCGCGGCACACCTGCTGGCGACGCTTGCCGGTGACGATCTGCCACACCTGACCGTGAGTCGGATCAATCCGGAAGTCGAGACTGCGCAATACACCGCGGAAGTCATGCGGACGGCCGGTGCGGGACTCGACGCGGCGGGTCGCGCGTTACTCGCGGAAGATCTGCGGTCACCGTGTACAGAAGAGATCGCCGTCTTCCGCGCTTTCGCGCAAGCGGTGGCCGAGGGGAATGATCGGTTCGTTGTTCTCGATACCGCGCCAACCGGCCACACGATTCTACTGCTGGACGCCGCCCTGGCCTATCACCGGGAAGTGACTCGACAGTCGAGCCAAATGCCCGAATCTGTCGAGCATCTGCTGCCTCGCCTGCGAGATCCCAAGTTCACCCGTGTGTTGCTGGTCACGCTCCCCGAAGCGACACCGGTCCACGAAGCGGCCCAATTGCAGCGCGATTTGCGTCGAGCCGAGATTGAACCGTACGCGTGGGTCATCAATCAAAGCCTCGCGCCATTGACAGTCACGGATCCCCGTTTGGTCGAACGCCAGCACTTTGAGTGCCGATTCATTCGAGAGGTCACCGAGGAACTCGCGAAAAGAACAGCGGTTATTGCCTGGCAGCAAGAACCACCGGTCGGCCGCGCGGGTTTGCAGCGGGTTCTGGGGGTCGTTCTGGAGGAACCACCGACCTCGATTCCCGTCAAAACGTTTAGATAACGGCCGGTGGATCCGGAGGGGTTAACAACGCCATGGCGTCTATTCTTTGGGGGTAGGAACTTCGTCAGAGCCGCTCTCCTTTGGACGCACCACAGCCGATGCCGCCGGACCTTCACCGCTTCCACCGGCAGGTGGAGCCGTCCCGGGAGCTGCTGCGCCGGAGGGAATTGCGGCAGGGGGCACGAGTTTATCGAGCTTCTTTAGAATCTCGTCAAGCTGCCTTTGATTGCTGTCGATCTTGCCGTTGATTGTGGCAAACTTGGTGTCAACATCCTCTTTCTGAGCCCTCTGCGCGACTTCGACCGCTTTCACCTTGTCGTCGAGTTCCTTAAGGCGACGATCGTATTCCTGCTGCGATTCCACCGTGCGTTTCGTGTAATCACGCAGCGCCTCCTCCAGCGTCGCCATCTTATCTTCAACCCGTTTCAGCGAGTCGGTCACTGGCGTGAGGTCGGCGGAGGTCACCGGGGTGCCCGGATTGGCCCCATCTCCAAGTCGCGAGGCCAACCGGGAAATCAGATCCGGGAGCACCGCAGCGGCAATTGTCGCCAGCATGCTGTTCTGCTGATCGGCCGATGGACTCGATGACCCGACCATCGCAGACGGGGAAAAATTGGCTGCTCCCGGTCCCGATGCATGGTACCGCTGCACGATCCGGACACGGGTGCGAGGGTGCGCGAAGGCGGGAGATGCAGCGAAAGACAGTGAAATCGCGACGAGCAGAAGAGCAACGACGGGACGGCGCATGGGATTGCTCGAATGAGGAACGGATTGGCTGACCATGAACGTTTCTGAATGGCAATTGTCGCCACTGCAGTTGGGAGACTTGTTCGCGCTGGCGATTCAAGCTAGGCCCCCCAAGTGGACCTGTCAAGCAAAACGCCCCATTTTACGCAATCATCTTCTCTTGCCGACTCCCGGGGTGGCGGGTTAGGCTAGCTGAAACGATTGGAACTCGTCGGTCCACCACGAGTTTCTTCCGACGTCGATGATTCCAGACCGTAGAATGCACTCCCCCCCTTCAGAGTTCCGCCATGTCCTTCGATTCGTACCTGGAATTTCCACTGACACGGCGAAACTGGCTGGCGGTCGCTGCCGCTGGTTGTTGCGTTGGGTCCGCCGGGGCGGAAGAGTTAAAGCCTCAAATGGGTGGCATCGGCTGCTCATTTGTTCCCGACCCCTGGTACAACGGCTGGGAGCAACCGCCAACTGAAGGTGGAGTGATCAAGAAGGGAATCGAAGATTCGCTGATCGATTTCGCCCGGCGACTGGCGGCTGAGTATGGCATTTCGCCGTCCGATTCAGCCGCCACCGTCCAGGAGAAACGAGAGCGAATCAGCCGTCTCTCACCGGAGGAACGCGACCTCATTGAACGATTCCAGGAAAAGAAAAACGGGGGGGTGATTAAGAAGGGGCCGGCGTCAAAGATCTCGAAGTCGGACGAAGTGATCATCAAGGGGATTGTGCGGATCGACGCGCTCTGGCCGGCGGGGGATGTTACCTATTCATTTGTCACCAACGATGTGACCTCAATCGATGGGAAGAGTTTCCGCAACCTGTTCACCCAGGCGATCGCCCAATGGCAGGATCATTGTTGTACGATTAAGTTTCGGAATGTCGCGGCGGGCGGCGACATTCGGATCTCGTTTTTGAATGGTCGGGGCCACGTCTCACTTCCAGGCCGGCACTCCCGCGGTCGGACTCTTCCCGGAATGCCGGGGTCACTGAATGTGGCTCCCGATGGAGTCCGAGATGGGACAGGTAACAGCAATTTCCTCTTCCGGACGATGCTGCACGAATTTGGGCATGCCATTGGCTTCATGCACGAGCATCAGCATGCCGCGTTCACACTGACTGAAACGGTTCCCGGATACTTCACCGAGATTACCAGCTTCCCCTCCGATCAAGTCCGATCACAACTCCTGGATCGTTACGGAAACGCCTCGGAATATCGCTACTCACCGCGATACGATTCCAAGTCGGTGATGAATTACTGGTTCCCTCCAAACCGGGCGGGAGTCAGAGGGTTTGCGACGTCTCCCCACGTGGACCTGCCCAGCGCCCCTTCACTCGGTTTGTCGGATGGCGACAAGGCGTTTTGCCGCGAGCAATACGGTTGCGGACGCCTGACCAACCCGGACGACGCGAGCAAGCCGGCCGTCGCGACAAGCTCAGACCGCGAGAAATTGAAAACCGCCACCCCCACCCTCCTCGACTTGGAGAAGTCGGTACCGATCTCGTTTCCGTCGGACCCGTCGTTTCGGTTATTCAAATTCCGCCCGTCACGCACGGGGGGATTCGTGTTCGAATCGACGAATGGGCGCGGAGCGATCTCCCCGATGCCGGTCATTCTGGAACTGTATGAGAAGCCGGGCGATTACAGCGAAAAGAACGCGAAGTGGATCTCGAGGTTCGGGGCCGGCCCGTCACCTGCCGACAAGGTTGGATCTTTGGGCTCGCAGGATGCTTATCTTCTGGCGAGTGGGCTGAGCGCCGACCAGGATTATTACCTGGTTGTGCGACCACTGTACCGACTGAAGGCTGGAGTGACCGCGAAGACGGCTGACTTGCTGGTGCGTCGCGCGGGAGTTTCACGGCCGTAAGTAACTGTCCAAACTCAAATCGGTGGTTTTCTACGATTCATCGCGAGGTGGGGGCCTGAGCGGCAATCGAGCCGTGTCATGTTGGCCGACGATCTCCTTCACCAACCGGGCAAGGGAGCTGTCGATTTCGTGAATTCGGACGCGTGTTTGCGACAGCCAGTTGGGGTTCCGCTTCGCGGGAACCACAACCGGAGCGACGCCGCGGAGCGTCGTCGCTACAAAACCGACAGCCCCAAGCCGGCAAGGGGTCGCTCGTGTGAACAGATAGCCACAACGGAACAGTTTCCGCTTTACGGGATTTTTCACCTAAATCCCGCAATCCGAATTCCCGGTTCAGTTCCCGAACTTTGACCAGCAGGCAGGACTGGTACTGAAGTTTGCAGATTATGGGATCGCCCGCCGCTGTTCGTGCAGTGAGAATCGACGCGTTCCGATTTATGACGGGTGTCGAGTTTCCACGGTGATTGCGGAAGGGAAGAACACGCGATGTTCAACGTTTCTAAACTGACGCTCTGCGGCATTACGGGACTGGTGTTGACCGTTCCGGGCACAGCCGCCTTTGCCCGTCACCGCGAATGTGTGGCGACGTGTGCCGCCCCCGACTGGCGGTGTGCGCCGTTAAGCAAGGCCCCGAATCAGCCTCCCGCTTATTCGTCACCCGAACCAGCTCCGTCACCGCCAGCGAACTCCCCGCCCCCCCAGCGGGAGTATTACTACGCCCAACCGACCGTGCATGCAGAGACGGTGATGGTACCGCAAATGCAGATGGTGATGGTGCCGCAGACCGTCTACCGGCAGGGGGTGTCGTGGCAGCGGGGCTCATCTCCCCCCCCAGCGGCGAGTCCGCCGGCGTACTCGCCCCCCCCATATTCCCCACCGGCCTATTCGCCCCCCGCTTACGCCCCACCAGCGGCGAGTCCGTCCTCCTGCTCGGGCAGTACGGCAGTGAATCAAATGATGATGATGTACATGCTGAAGAGCATGGAAAATCGCCAACCACCGGCACCGGCTTCATCCATGGCCGCCTCTTCGCCTGGTGCGAGCAACGCTGAACTGGTGGAACGGGTCAACAACATTGAGAAGAAACTCGACAGTCTGATTGATACGCTGTCGAAGCGAAAATAGTTGCTGTTCGCGCGTCCGTAAAGCGGCCGATTCGGTCGCGAATCCGGGAACCGTTTTACCCCGCTCCCAAGGATGGGTCGGCGGGCGTTCGTCGAATTGAGCCGAGACATTAGCCCACGGAAGGGGAAATGATGATTCGCAAACTGAGTGGGTTCGTGCTGATCCTGGGACTGGCGGGATGCCGCCATTGCCAGACCGACCAGTCGTGTGAGGTACCGGGGCGCTGCGGCGGTTATTCGGAACCGGCGCAGGCACCCCCGGCGGCTTCCCCTC
>JAPLOC010000814.1:9798-16642 GCA_026692825.1 Planctomycetota bacterium
CAGCCAGCCGCAATATGTGGCGGCAGCGTCCCCACAGGCCGGAGAAACCGGGATCGCGCTGGGGATGAGTGTTGTTCGGCTGCCAATCCCGATTCCCAAATTCTATGCGGTCCCCAAGCCGCCCCGGACGCAATTGGTGCAGGTTCAATCGCAGCCGGTGTACACCCAGCCGGTCTATTCACAACCGGTCTATATGAATCCTGGCCAGTATTCGCCACCTCCCGTGGCGTATTCTCCGCCAGTCCAGGCGAGCCCGCCAGCCCCATCGTCGTGTCAAACCGACAATGAGCAATTGCTGTCGATGATGATGGCATTGCAGCAACAGCAGGAGCAACAGGGGCGCAGCCCGGCGGCGTCCGCATCGCCACCACCGGCCCCTGCCGCGAACCAAGCCGACCTGGAAGCGCGGACCAAAGCGCTATCCGACAAACTCGACCGGTTGACCGAGGCTGTCAAGCGAGGGGAGTAGTGCGATACGGTAAGGGTAGCGTGGATTTCAATCCACGTTGCCCTCCCGTACGGCGAGTCCTGCTTACTAAACAACGTCGAACGCGATTACGGTTGCTTCCAAGGGAGCGTGACGTTGTAATCTCCTGAGATTCCACCGGTCGCCAGTCCCATGACGCGCAGGGTCGTCTTGCCGTTAGCAGGGATCGTTTTGACGACTCGGCGAAAGTCGGCGATGGAAGTGATTCGTTCACCCGCGAGGAACGCGATTCCCTGGTCGCCCGCTTTCAGCTTCAGTTCTTTACCGCTGGCAGGATCGACAACCTTCACACTGGGCGAATCGAGACCCGGCGCGTTTCGATCGTAATAGACATCTCCAATCGCGACGCAGCCGTTTTGGAGACTGCGGTAATTCTGCTCCAGCAACAGGAACATCCGTTGACTCATTAGAAAAAGATCGTCCTCAACCACGCGGCTGAGTTCGTCAATCTGCTGTGGCGGTCCGAACGATCCGGGCTCGGCATCCGTCTGTTTCGCAATGACATCGTTCACCCGGACGGGAACCGTGCGCTTAAGCGAATCGAGCAACTCCTGCCACTTGAGAGGCTGGTTCAGGCGGTCGAGAACCTGAGAACAGAATTCCGCAGTAAACAGACTGCCAATTGATGTAGTACAGAGGGACGCCTGAGGCGGAGTAGATGAATTGATATCGACCAGGTCGGTCGGCAGCAGGAACAGGGTCCGCAGTGCGGTGGGTATGCGAGTGATCTCACATTCGGCCGTCGGAGACTCGAATCCAGCACCGACCCCCTCATCCATGGTCAGGCTGCAACAGTCGGTGAGAATCACAGTCAGGCGGGGCTTTCGACGTGTACCGAGAAAACTTCGCAAATCGCGTCGCCCGATTTCCTCGTTCCCACCCTTCATCAAAATGACATGTTCACCGTTCCGGACGGCACCGTGCGAAGAAACGTAGCAAACCACAGTATCCGCCTCGGTGACGTCACGAGTCTCCTCACGAATTCGTTCTTCCACGCGACTCCGGGTTACATCCGACCCGACGATCTCGTGAAATTTGAGTTGCGCACGGGGCACGTTACCGCAAAACAGAGATCTTATATTTTCAAGATCGATTTGGGGGGCATTCTTCAAGACATCGTCGGTGGTGTCGCAAATCGCGAACACGTGGATCCGGGAATCCTGGATTGCGGTGGTTGACATGTTGGGCTTCCGGGAAAATTGCGAGTGGGAAAAAGTCGGGTTGCGGGCCAGCAAAAACGCAACGGACGCCACGCCCGTTCGCGTCGCTTTCCGCAACACCAAACTGCGGACATGCGATTGTACCCGGAACCTGACCAATCCATGTGGATGCATTTGTCCACATCTCCCATTTCCAATTGACCGAAAGCCCCCATCGGTCGTATAAGCCGGTCGCGAAAATCGATTTCCGCAAGCGAATTCCTCAAGTCTCGCTCCAGTCATGCCCGCCGACGTACTCGACCAAGCGCTCGCCGACCTGCACCGCCTGGTGTATGGAGCGGAACACTGCGAGCCGGGTGTCACCGACGTCGAACGGTTGGAATCGCGGGAAAATCAGACTGAAAGCGCTGGCGATGTGGATCCCTTCTCCGAGGAATCGGCCAACAGTTCGGTCGCATCCCCCGGCGTGCGCGTGCGGATTGAGCTGGGTCGAACCCGAATTTCCAAGACTGCGATTGGCGAGTTGCTACGCGGTGGCTTGCTGACGCTCGACCGCATGGCGAATGACCCCGTCGACCTGGTCGTGGACGGGCGGGTCGTCGCCCGCGGCGAACTCCTCAAAATGGACGGTTCGGTGGGAATTCGGATTTGCGAAATCGTCGCGAAACGGAATTCTCCTCCAGGGAACCCGGACGAAAAACAACCCGCCGTTTGATGGCGAACCGATCCCCGGCAACGGTTTGCGCGGGGTGCAGAATCCAGGAGGGAAGTCCGATGTCTCGAATCACGTGCTGCTTGCTGGCGATCCTGCTGGTGGGGCACGTCGCGCGCGCGGAACCTCCTGCCGACCCGTCCGGTGGACGAACCATCTCGCGGCCTGCGTCGCTGGCCAAGCCACTTAGTCCCGCGACGTCGGGCGGCATCTATTCGGCGTCCAACGCCTGGCCGTTACTGTTCGTCGTCGGGCTGATCGCAGGAGGGGCCTGGCTGGCGCGACAGCGCGGTTGGATGGGTGGCACGAACGCGGCTCCCGGGCCGCTCCAGGTTCTCGCACGCGTTCCGCTCGACGCACGCTGTGCGATGCTCGTTGTTCGCTGCGGCGAACGCCTGCTGATCCTGGGAACCTCCCCAGCGGGGGTCACGGCTCTCAGCGAAATTCAATCACCAGAGGAAGTCCAGTCGTTGGCCGAACAGTGCGTCGCCCCGGCAACCAACCCGTTGACCGAACGGCTCTCGCACTACTGGAGTCGTCCGGTCGCACAGGGAGAGGCGACATGAAGCACACTGCCCCCCTCCCCTGCTCCGCGCGCCCGGTCGAACGCTGGCGGAAGGTCGCGTTCTGGACCGGTGCGCTGTTGATCGTGCTGATGGCGGCCACCCGGGGAACCACGGCGGAACCCAAGTCGCGTCCGCGCAATGGCGCGAATGGAACGACCGGCAACGCGGCCCAGCGAAAAACGGTCACGCCAATCAACGACGAAGTCGACGATGCGCCCAAACGCCGACCGCTGAAGCGGGTTCCCGACGAAGATTTCCCGGAAACCGACGTGGCACCCGGCGACGCGGAGATTTCGCAAGCGCGGGAAGAAGTCGTGGCGGACGCCCCGCCGCAGGCGCTTCCGCCGGAATCTACGGGGCTGCTCGGTCCACAAGGGGTCGCGACGGGACTCCCGTTGATTTCCGGGATCACGGTTTTGTCGCTGGCTCCGTCGATTCTGATGATGACAACTTGCTTTGTGCGGTTCACGGTGGTTCTCGGACTGTTGCGACAGGCGCTCGGAACGCAGCAGCTTCCGCCGAATTCGGTCTTGTCGGCCCTTTGTTTGTTCCTGACATTTCTCGTCATGCAGCCGGTCTGGCGACAGAGCTATGAACAGGGAATTCGCCCGTATACCGATCCCGAACCGGCCATGGCCCGTCCCTCTGTGGAGGAAGCAACCGAACTGACGCTCCGTCCGTTACGGGGCTTCATGAGCGAACAGATTGAGCGCGCGGGAAACAGTGATACGGTCTGGATGCTGCTCGATGCGCAGCGGTCGAGTCACGGAGCCGACGCGAAGGCCGCCCCACCGCCAACCACTTACGACGAAGTCCCCTTTCCGACGTTGTCCGCCGCCTATGTGTTGAGCGAATTGAAGGCGGCGTTTGTCATCGGTTTTCAGATCCTGCTGCCGTTCGTGGTGATTGACCTGGTGGTCGCGCTGCTGTTGACCACACTCGGGATGGTGATGCTCCCACCGACCACCGTCTCGTTTCCATTCAAACTTCTGCTGTTCGTACTGATTGATGGCTGGGCGCTGACTGTGGGAAAACTGCTGTCGAGCGTGGGAAGTTAACACTCATGGACCTCGATACCGCTGTCGACATGATCCGCCAATCCCTGGTGACCGCAGCCTGGCTGTGCGCGCCCGTGCTGGGGGTCTGTCTGCTGGTCGGGTTGCTGGTCAGCGTGTTGCAGGCGGCGACCCAGGTTCAGGAACCGACCGTGAATCTGGTCCCCCGGATCACGGCCGCAGTCATCACGTTGTTGCTGCTCCTGCCTTGGGGTTTGCAGATGATGGTGGACTACACCGTCACACTGTGGACCTCGTCACCGTAGAAAGGGGAACGGACAAGTGCCTGATTTCCCCTGGACTCTGGATGGAATCGCGCCTGGCGTTTCTGCCGACCATTGGGCGCTGTCGATAGGGGTCTTGAACTCGCTCTGGGGTGGAGTCGGACTCAGCTTTTTGCTGGTGGCGGCCCGGGTTGGCGGAATGCTGATGTGCCTTCCGGCCCTGTTGCATGGAGCCGACTGGAGAATGCGCGCGGGCCTGGCGCTCGGCTTGGCGATTGTCCTGACTCCGGTCACCCCAACTCTGAGAATCTCCATTGGGACGTGGACCGCGCTGGCGTCGTTGGCGGTCGGTGAGTTTGTGATCGGTGCGGCACTGTCTTTGGCCGCCGCGCTCGTTCTCGGGGGCGTTCGCCTGGCTGCCGAACTGATCGACCAGCAACTCGGACTGACTCTTTCAGAAGGGCTGGCACTGGGAGGCGAAGGGGGCGTGGGAGTCGCCTCGACGCTGTTTCGCTCGCTGGCGATTCTGGCGTTTTTGCAACTGGGGGGCCATTTACAGATCGTCGCCGCTTGCGCCGAGTCGTTGCGAGTGATCCCGCCGGGAACCGCACAGTTGACTCCGGCGCTGGCAACATTGCTGCGCGATCTGGTGCAACAGTCGTTCGTCCTGGCATTGCGACTGGCCGGTCCCGTCTGGGGAGCGACGGCACTGGCGGCGTTTGCCTGGGGCCTGCTGGGACGGGCGATGCCATCACTGAATGGTTTATCACTGGGTGCCCCCTGGCGTGTCTTCGTCGGGTTGCTTGCACTCTCCTGGGGACTTCCACTCGTCGCGGAAGTCGTGAACACTGCGGTCCCGACCAGCGTTGATCAAGTTCTGGAGTCGGCGGTTCCCGCCGGCGATCGAAGCGACTGGCCGGGCGGGACCGCGCGATGAGTGATTCGGCGGAAAGGTCGCTGCCGGCATCACCGCGCAAACGTCGGGAAACGCGAGCCAAGGGACAGGTCGCGGTCAGCCAGTTGCTGGGGCCGGCGATGTTGCTGCTCGCCGCCACCGCCGCTTTGCATTTTGGCGGTCCCGGGTTCGCGCAAGGAATGGGGGGCATGCTGCAACAGGAATTGCAGGCTCCCGTACCCGAACAACTGACGATCGGTTCGGTTGCGGCGCAAATTCGCGGACTGGCGGGGACGGCCGCGAAGTTTCTCCTGCCGGTGGCGCTGGGGGTCTGGTTGACGTGCGTCGCCCAGGGATTGCTTCAAACGCAGTTTCTGTTCACGTGGCAACCGCTGAAACCAAAACTGTCAACACTGAACCCCATTCCCGGATGGCGACGGCTGATGGGGGGCGGAACCTGGCCACCTGGACGTTTCTTTCCCCCAGGCAACTGGTCGAACTCGACAGTGCCGCCGCCCAGGGGACAGCGGCTCTCGCGGCACAGATGGGACAATCGGCGGTTTCTTTGGCGTTTCGACTGTCGGCCACGGCCACGGTCTTGGCCCTGCTCGATTTTGGCTGGCAACTCTGGAACTACGAACGATCGATCCGGATGACCGCCGACGAAATGCGCGAAGAACAGCGGCTCTCGGAAGGGAATCCGCAGGTGAAGGGGGCTCGTCGGGAACGGCAGAGAGAATTGGCGGGAATTCGCCGGTCGGATTAGTTTTTTCAATCAACAGCCCGTTTCGGGGCTAGGATCGCCCGAACTCCAACAACTCTGCCCGTTGATACTCGTACTGCCGACTCACTACGCTCGCGGTCCGTTGAATTCTAGACCGGATGAAGGGGATGGACGGGATTTCCGAGGCGAATGTCGATCGTGGGGATTGGGAGTTTTGCGATCTCAGCCACTTTTCCCGAGAGCTGGAATGGCGAACAACTCCATCCTGTTCATCCCTTTCGTCCTCGTCATCCTGTCGCACTTTTTCCGTCCGTCGTACGCGCTCGCACCGCTGTACAACCACATTCCGCAGTTCGGCCTCTCGGCCCACTCGCTGAGTTCGCTGGCCGTGGCACCCACATTAGACGCCAAGCGGGCCGTTGATTTTTTTGAAATTGCGCCAAGAACTTTCCGGTCTGGCAGTCTAACCTCACAACGATTCCGAGCGCGGCCACGACGGCGACCCTTGCCCCGTGAAAAGCCGTCCTACCGGACGAATGTCGCCTGCGTCGCCATTTTTCGCTCCCCGCCGCCGTTGGCGCACTCTTTCCCGTTGCTCCGTCTCGCGAACCTTGCCCGTGACCGAAGCTGACTCTGAACTGTTGAAGGCGATTCTGGCGACACGGTCGCGCGAAGCGCTCAATCAACTCGTGGCCCGCCACATCGATCGGGTGCGCAGAGTCATTCGCGGCATGGTCGCGTCTGACTCCACGGTTGATGACCTCGTTCAAGAGACGTTTTTACGCGCGACCCGGGGAATTTCCAGCTTTCTCGGCGATTCTTCCGTCACCACCTGGTTGACACGCATCGCGATCCATGTCGCCCTCGATCACTGTGACAAACAGAAACGCGAACGGCTGAGTTTTCACAACGAATTGCTCGCGTCGGCACCGGCCCGTCTCAATGCCGACCCGGTGGAACGAGCCGTCAGTGCCGAGACGGAATCCACCATCCAACGGGCACTCCTCGCGCTTCCCGCATC
>JAPLOC010000815.1:0-5303 GCA_026692825.1 Planctomycetota bacterium
CCCGCTGAGGCTGTCGGTTTTGTTACGACGACGATCCAATTGTGGCGGAAATCGACCGGATCGTATTGATACTCCGCACGGCGTCAAATCGGATGATTCGCGTTCCATGCACCGGCGGCCATCTGTCCTAATTCGCCCGCCCCTCCGACTCGGTTTCAGAATGTGGTTGTGCGGGCCTGAGAGTGCGCACGACCGACGGAGAGGATTTGACAGGATGAAGTCCACGCGATCGAAGGTCGCTACAGCAATCCTGTCAATCCTCTTCATCCCTTTCATCCTGTTTAAAAATTGAACGGGTCGCTTGCAGGCAATACTCGGCGCGGTCCGCGTTGAGACATTCTGATGGCGAAATTGTCCCGTTTCCTGCCGTGCGAGGTAAAGTGACATCCCCCTCGCCTCGACGGGGAATTTGCCTCCAAGAGTGCAGCCGCGAACAAAAATCCGGATACTGGCGAATCTCTGTGAAAGAAACGTCACCGGGGACCGTACCAGTTGTCACGAGCCTGCCATCCATGAGTCACGAACCGACACGATTCAGTCTGCTGGTGCGACTGCGCGATCCCCAGGATGGCGAGGCGTGGGAACGCTTTGTGCGAATCTATCTCCCCCCGGTGTTCCGAATGGCCAAGCGGTACGGCCTCAATGAGGCTGACGCCGCTGATGCGGCTCAGGACGTCCTGACCGCCGTTCATCAACGGATCGGCACTTTTGTGTACGACCCGGCCAAGGGGACGTTTCGTGGCTGGCTGAAAACCGTGGCCCGCAGCCGCATTTGCGATCTGCTCGACACGCGTCGCCGCCAGCCAAATGGGACGGGAGGTTCCGAGGCGAACCTGCGTCTGGAAGCTCTGCCCGCGGCGGAGGAGGACGATCCCTGGGAGCGCGATTATCGCCAGGGATTGTTCGATGCCGCCTTGGAGCAAGTGCGACGGGAGGTCGAACCGCCGACCTTGAAAGCCTTTGTGCGTTGCGCGATCGAAGCGGCCAAACCCGCTGACGTCGCCCGCGAAATGGAACTTTCGGTCGGGGCGGTTTACATCGCTAAGAGCCGGGTGACCGCCCGGATTCGAGAAATCATCGCCGACTGGGAACGAGAGGAACAGGACCATGGCTGCTGAAAACTGTCCGGAACGGGGTGAGTGGACACGACTGCTCCACGAGGCGCTGACTCCCGATCGCCAGCGCCTTTTGGAAAGGCACTTGGAGTCGTGTCCCGAATGTCGCAGACAGCTCGATGAACTGGCGGGGGAACTCCCGGTCTCGCCGCAGCCGGGTGCTGCCCCCCCGGGGACACTCCTGGAAAGCCTGCTCAAGAAGATGATCGCCGACAACGCGGGCGGAACGGCGGACCGAGCCCCCCTCGATCCGTCGCTCGACCCGGCGATCGCCCTTCCTTCTGGATTGCTCGAGCCTTCGACACGGAAGGGTTCGATTGGTCGCATCGGTCAGTTCGAAGTGCTGGCGGTTGTGGGGCGTGGGGGACTCGGCGTGGTCCTGCGGGCGTTCGGCCAGCGACTCAATCGCGTGCTCGCCATCAAGATCCCCGCGCCGGAACTTGTCGCCAACCCCATGGTCCGCAAGCGTTTTCAACGCGAGGCGCAGTCAGCGGCCGCCGTCTCGCATGATCATGTTGTCCGCATCTACGGCGTCGACGAAGCCCGCGACACGCCGTTTCTGGTGATGGAGTACATCAGCGGCGGGAGTCTACAGCAGGAAATCGACCGGCGGGGGGCGCTGGACGTTCGACAAGTCGTCCGGGTGGGAATGCAACTCGCGCAAGGCTTGGCGGCCGCCCACAAACAGGGACTCGTCCATCGCGACATCAAGCCGGCCAACATCCTGCTCGACGGGGGCCTGGAGCGTGTCAAGCTGACGGATTTCGGTCTGGCCCGAGCCGTCGACGACGCGACCCTCACACATACCGGAGTGATCGCGGGGACGCCGCAGTACATGTCGCCCGAACAGGCGCGTGGTGAAACGGTGGACTCCCGCAGTGACCTGTTCAGCCTGGGGAGTGTTCTCTACACGCTCTGCAGCGGTCGCCCCGCGTTTCGCGCCGACTCACCAATCGCCGTCCTGCGCCGGATTTGTGATGACGAACCGCGTCCCTTGCGGCAGTTGAATCCCGATGTTCCCCCGTGGCTGGCGGAAATCGTCGAGACGTTACTGCGCAAGAATCCCGACGAGCGGTATCAGACAGCGGAGGAAGTGGCGAGCGCGCTGGAAAGCTGGCTCGCTCACTTGCAACAACCCGGGGGTGCGACACCGATTGCTGTCTTCGTTCCCGATTCGACACGTGCCACGCCGGTCGCCCAAACGCGTCGTCCCAACTACTGGTTTGCGGCTGCCTTCATCGCCTTCGTGCTGTTGTCCGTCTTCGGAGCCTGTGCGTTTTCATTGGTCGGGGTCCGCCAACGAGAAACCCACCAGATTGCTCAACGTGATGCCGCCGCAGTGGCCGATTGGAATTTACCCGGCAAAATCACCGTCGAGGCGGAGGGCGGAGATTTCCTGCGCGTCACTCGCACCAGTCCAGGACTGGTTTGGGAGAAAACCTTTGCCACCGCGGGAAGTGTCAGCGACCGGGCAAGAATCGTGACCGGCCCGGAGGTCACAAGTCGCCGGATCGAAGAAACAAAATCGACCTTCTACTTTCAGTTGTCGCCCGGCACCTATCGGTTGACTCTGGAAATCCATCGACCCGATGGCGATGAAATTCTCGCCGAGCGCGAGGTCGTCTCGGATCCCGGCATTCCGGTCGAGACCAAACTCTCCGCGAATTCGGCATTGGGTTCAGGGGGCAAGCTGGATCCCGTCTGGCATACGAGTGTTCGAGACAATCTCCTGAAGGTTCCAGCGGAGGTCGCCTCCATTGCCTACACACCCGACAGCAAATCGCTGCTGGTGGCGATTTCGCGCCAAGGGATCTATCGGCTGGATCGCACCCCGGATGGCGGCCCAACTCCGGCGGGTACCTCCTACTCGATTTCGCCCCCCGCAACTTCACCCATGGGACAAAATCCCGGGGGCCAGCGCAACATTTCGATTCAACGCTCCCGCCAGAATGTCTCGCGAACGAGTGTGGCGCTGACACGACTTTTCCCCCACGAATCGACCCGCTTTAGTCGAATCGCGTTCGTCTCGGACGACCAACTGGCGGTCGCGGGTGACGACGAGAATTTCCGCGTGTACAGCTTGAAGGAACCGGGCCGGGTCCAGCGGTTCAGTGGACAGTACGGAGTCGTGTGGAAATTCGCCAAGGCCCGCAATGCTCCGGTCTTCGCGGCGGCCGGTGTCGGGTCGACCGTGCTGGTCTGGCACAATGAACGCGGGTTGATTGCCAAGGTCAACACAGCGATCGACTCGGAGGAAAAGAACGTGTTCGGAATTGGGCTCAGTCCCGACGGGAACACCTTGGTCACCAGTGGGGAATCCGGGACGCTGACAGTCTGGGACGTACCGAATTCGACCGTACGATCGAAAATTGACTCCAAAGCGGCTACTGGGATTGAGTTCGTTGGGGCCGGCGATCAGTTGTTGACCGCGGGAAGCGACTTCCGCGCCACGTTATGGTCTTCGGATTTGCAGCCAATCAAGCACTTCAGCGGTCATACCGGTGTCATCACGTCGTTGACGGTTGATCTCGCACACCACCGATTCGCGACCGGCAGCGAAGACCTGACAGTCCGGGTCTGGGATTTGGAGACGGGGGCGCAACTGGCGAACTACGGCGGCCACCAGAAGAAGATCACGCAAGTGGTTTTCTCTCCGGATGGAACGCAACTGGCCTCTGCGAGCGAGGATCAGACGGTGCGGTTCTGGAACCTGCCGGTCGAGGCGGAGAAGCCCTGAGTGCTTGCCCACAAATCGGTTGCATCCTGTTAGGGATGCAATAGAGTAGCCGGGGGTCGCAGCGCAGCGGAGACCCCCGGATTGCCGTGAAAAGTGGAGTGCATCCTGAAGGGATGCCAGAAGCGTGGTTGCTGTGGAAGACTCGAGCATGAGTGTCATGCGTTTCGCAGCAGACGAAAGAATCGCTCTTCCGGCGGGCGGCTCGCGGGAATCCAAGAATCGCGAGCGAAGTGACCGAGCTAGATTCTGGCATCCCTCCAGGATGCTGTTCCTGGCCCGCAGCTTCCCGGGGGTCTCCGCTGCGCTCCGACCCCCGGCTACTCTCTGGCATCCCATTCGGGATGCAACGGCGGCTACGCCGCGATGTTGGCCATAACTCAACGGATTCGATCCTGAACGGGGCATAGCACGAGGCGAGACATGCCGCGAAAGGTGGCCAATCAACGACTCCCGTTGATAGGATACGGCACTCCCGGGAGCGACTGTTGTCGGTAACTCTCGGGAGTGTCCCGCCGTTTCCTGCCAGGTCTCCCTCCCCGCCATGAAGACTCCCACTGCTGCTGGCCTTCCCCTGTTTTTCTTCGGCGCGGTGGTCCTTTCCGTCGCTCTCGTGGTGACTTCACCTGTCCGATCAGAAAGCTGGCCGCAGTTTCGCGGCCCGAACGCGCGGGGTATGGCGGTCAATACCACGTCGCTGACTCCCGATGTCGGTCCCGACAGCCGACAGAAGATGTGGAAGATCGCGTTGCCCCCAGGGCACTCGTCGCCGGTCGTGACCGAGACCCGCATCTTCGTGCAGGGGGTTGACAAGAACCGCCTGTTGACGATTGCGCTCGATCGCAACACCGGAGCGAAACTGTGGGAGAGCGCTTCGCCGTACCAGCAACTGGAGGAGATTCACCGGATCGGCAGTCACGCGCAATGCACGATCGCCACTGATGGCGAACATGTCGTCAGCTTTTTCGGCTCCAGTGGAATGACTTGTTTCGACAACAACGGGAAACAACTGTGGCATCTTCCGCTCGGGCCGTTCAAGAACACATTCGGTGCGGGAAGTTCTCCGTTGATCGCCGACGGGAAGGTGATTCTGTCGCAGGACCACGACCTCGATTCGTTTCTGCTCGCGGTCGATGTGAAGACGGGAAAAACAGCCTGGCGAACGGAACGGGGAGATTACCTGCGCAACTATGGAAGCCCGATCGTCTGGACGGTCGATGGAAAGAAGCAGGTTGTGGTCGCGGGGACATTGCGGGTGACCGGTTACGACCTGGAGACAGGTTCTGAAGTCTGGAAGGTTCGCGGGATCGCGCGATTTGTTTCGTCCACGCCGACGGTTGGAGCCGACAACATCCTGTTCGCATCGGGGTTCGCCGCTGGCAATGAAGTCGGTGGAGAACGCTTCAGTGTCCCCGCGTTTGATGACGTCGCCAAAGAGTACGACAAGAACAACA
>JAPLOC010000815.1:5324-5933 GCA_026692825.1 Planctomycetota bacterium
GATCGCGACAAAAACGGATCGCTTTCGCGCGAAGAATACGAACTGTTTCGCACGCTCTTCGCGGTCGGTCGCAACGTAGTGGTCGCGATCCGGCCGGGAGGAGTCGGCGATGTGACCGATACTCACGTGTTGTGGGTGCAGCCCAAGCATGTGCCATTCTGCGCGTCGCCCCTCAACACCGGTGCCCGCCTCTTCACGGTGCGGGACAAGGGAATTCTCACCAGCCTGAACGCGAAAACCGGGGCCAAGCTCAAAGAGGGTCGACTCGAAGCGGCGGGGGATTACTACAGCTCACCGGTCGCCGGCGACGGCAAAGTCTACCTGATCGATTGGCAGGTTCTGCATACCGCCGACTTTGAAGAGAACTGTTACGCGACACCGGCTTTGGTCGACAACCAGATCTTTCTGCGGACGGCCGGGCATTTGTATTGTTTCGGTCGGCGACCGATCGTGGCGCTGAAGTAGGGACTTGCGGAATTCCCGCGGGGGCGTGAATTGCGTGGCATCCGTCCAGACCGTGGCGTCGTAGGAACGCCGTCCGCGAGTTTGGTAAATATCGCGAAGACGCCCTTTGTGTCGCGACGACGCGCCTGCGGCGTCGCGCCCGAC
>JAPLOC010000816.1 GCA_026692825.1 Planctomycetota bacterium
CGAACGCCCCGATGCAAAAATCCCTCGACCGTAAACTCGCCTCCATTCACGCCGATCCGTCGGGTTGTCGTGAATTCATTCTCGCCGACGCCAAAGACGCCGATATGGCGTTTGGCATGGGCGCGCCGGGGCGAAGTCCCGAGCGGCATGATGGGGAGTTGCGATTCAAAACGCTGGCGGACTATCGCGAACAGATCCGACAGATTGTTCGGTCGGAATTTGTCGACATCATGCTCATGTCGGCGAGTACCAGTGAGCAACTGACGATCGTCGAACGTCTGTTCGACAATTCACCCATCACTCCCGCGGCCCGCGCCAACGACACGACCGACATCCACGTGCTGCGTGGCGGTCGCATTCACACCGCGCCGTCGCACCCGTTTCGAACAGCGTCGCTCGACCACATTCAGTGTGGCGAACTCGATTGCGCTCCGGAAGATCGCACCCGGGGAGCGAATCTGGGGCTGTATTCGATCACGTTCAACAACGACCCCGAGCGAGATCGCGTCGCGCTGGAACACTTCAAGATGTTTCGGGAAGAGGCCGAACGGAAGGGGTTTCGGTATTTTCTCGAAGTGTTCGATCCCAATGTCCCCGATGCGGTTCGGCCGGAAACTCTCGGGGCGTTCATCAACGACGCGATCGCCCGTACCCTGGCCGGGGTGGCGCAGGCGGGTCGGCCCGACTTTCTCAAGATCGTGTACCATGGCCCTCAGGCGATGGAAGAACTCGTCCGCTACGATCCGCACTTGATCGTTGGCATCCTGGGGGGATCGGCCGGCACGACGCGTGACGCTTTCCAGCTTTTGCACGACGCGAAAAAGTACGGCGGGCGCGTCGCCCTGTTCGGCCGCAAGATCAACAACGCCGAGAATCAGTTGGCGTTTGTGCAATTTCTGCGGCTGATCGCCGACGGAGAACTGGAACCTGAGGAAGCGGTCCGGGCGTATCATGCCGTCCTGGAGCGGCTCAAGATCACGCCGACCCGCCCCCTGGACGCCGATCTGCAAATCACCGATGGCTCGATGAGCTACGCGGGGACAAAGACCATCAGCGCGCCGGCCCCGCCAGCCGCAACGACAACGGCCACCACCGACAAACCAAGTCAACCGGTCGCCGCCTCGATCCCTGCGGGTTCCACGCCGATCAAACCGTCGACAGGAACAGTGGATTTCGCCCGCATGACCCCCGAGCAACGGTTGCAATACCACCGCGACCGCTTGAACCGGATGTTGGGTGACAATTCCTGACCGTTTCCTTTCATTCAACAGGTCCAGGAGTACATCGCAGTTTCTCCTTTTGTGTTCCGTGTTCGTGTGTTTCGTGCCTTTCGTGGTTCCCCCTGTCCGTCAAACGGTGAGCCACTAACCGACCCGGAAATCGCCAATCGGTTGCCGTCAGGTAGAACGTCGATCGGTACGCTCACTGCGTGAGCCGTAAGTGGAAACCACGAAAGGCAGGAAACACACGAAAAAAATCCGAATAAGTGAAGCCGGCCAAATCGACAACCCCGAAAGGGAATGCGGTCTCAACTCTCCCGGAGCGGCAGTATCGCTCGTCGAGGCAACATGCAGGGTCGCCGAAATACCACTCCCTTTCCCCTGCGGCGCACGTGATTTAAGATCACACGTCGCCCCAGAGGAGGGCGCGTCGCTTCGCTTTCGAAACGGAGTTCTCACGTGCAGGCCGCCACAGATCTCAATCCCGCCCAGAACGAGGCGGTCGAGCATCGCGACGGACCGATGCTGGTTCTCGCCGGCCCGGGCTCGGGGAAGACCCGCGTCATCACCCGCCGGATCGCGCGGCTGATTCAAACCGGGGTCTATCCATCTCGGATTCTCGCCCTCACGTTCACCAACAAGGCGGCCAACGAAATGGCCGCCCGGGTCGAGTCGCTGCTCCCCGGAACACGAGTCTGGGTCAGCACGTTTCACCGGTACTGCGCGAAGATCCTGCGACGCTTTGGCCCCGCGGTGGGACTGAAGCCGAACTTCTCGATCCTCGACATGTCGGATCAAGGAGCGGTGATGCGCGAGGTTTTGTCGGAACAGAACATCGACGCCACCCATTTTTCGCCAGGCAAGATGCTGGGGCGCATCAGCAAGGCGAAGCAGAGGCTGCAAACCGCCGATGAGTTCGCGAAACAAATCGAAGAGGGGCACGGCAGCTACTTCGATCAGGTGGCAGCACGTGTCTATCAGAATTATCAGGAGCTGCTCCTCCGTTCAAACGCCGTCGATTTTGATGATCTGCTGGCCCATGTCGGCAGGCTGCTGCTTGAAAACGAAGAAATCCGCGAGGAACTGGGGGAAAAGTTCCGCTACGTGCTGGTCGACGAATATCAGGATACGAACTTCGCCCAGTACCAGATCGTGCGGACGCTTGCGAGCGGACACCGTAACCTGTGTGTGACGGGAGATCCCGATCAGTCGATCTACGGCTGGCGTGGTGCAGAGATTGGCAACATTCTGCAGTTTGAAAAAGACTTCCCTGAGGCCCGCGTTGTTCGGCTGGAGCAGAACTATCGCAGCACGCAGGTGATCTGTCGGGCGGCCGACGCGCTGATCGCCAACAATCAGCGGCGGAAGGCGAAGACGCTGTACACCGAGAATGAAGAGGGGCCACCCATCGAGTCGCTGTTCTTCGATGATCAGCATCTGGAAGCCGAGGGGGTGGCGACGCTCATCCGTCAGCTCTCGAAAACCGAGAATCGCGCCTGGTCGGAGTTCGCGATTTTCTTCCGGGTAAACGCGCTGTCGCGGGCGATCGAGCTGGCGCTCGGCCGGCATCGGATTCCGTACCAGGTGGCGGCGGGATTGGCGTTTTACGAACGAGCCGAAGTGAAGGATCTCCTGGCGTATTTGCGGTTGATCTCCAACCCGGCGGATCGGACGGCGTTTCAACGTGTCGTCAATACGCCTCTGCGGGGGATCGGCAAGAGTACGGTCAGCAAGCTGATCGACTGGGCCGACCAGCAGCGGATCACTCCGCTCGAGGCGGCGCGGGACGCCGGTCGATTCCCTGGGCTCACCAAACGCGCGGTGACCGCGTTGGCGAAATTCGCCGACATCATCGATCGCCTCGTCAATACCCCGTTCGGCGGTGTCACACCGTTGTTCGACGAACTGTTAAAATCGACCGGGTATGGCAGCGGATGGGACAAGGGGGATGAAACCGAATTGCAGAAGTCGGCGAACATTTCGGAATTGCGGACGGCCGCCGCCCAGTACGACACGGCGAATGCCTCGGACCCGACGCTGGAAGGATTCCTGGAAAACTCCAGTCTGGTCGCCGACCTGGATGGGGTCGACGAGACCGCGGGAAAAGTCACGCTGATGACCCTGCACGCGGCGAAGGGGTTGGAGTTTCCCGTGGTGTTCGTCGCTGCTGTCGAGGAAGGGATTTTGCCGCACGAGCGAAGTCTGCGGAGCGAAGTGCCCGGCGAAGTCGAAGAAGAACGCCGGCTGATGTTCGTGGGGGCGACGCGGGCTCGCGAACGGCTGTATCTGACACGAACCTGGATGCGGGAAATGCGGGGTCAGCATGTGCTGTCGACCCCCAGCCGATTTCTGGAGGAAATGGCCCTCGATCAACGCGGGAGCAAGGGGAAGAACAAAGGGGCCACGCTGGCACGTACCAGCGTGCCTCGTGCCAGCGCGCAGCCCGCCGACCCGTTTCCCGGGCCAGCGAAATTCGCCCGGCGGGATGTCGCTTCAACGATCGTGGAGTCACCTCGTTCGCCAACGGTCACGGCCCCGGTTGTGACTGCGGGTGTCGCGGAGGAAACGGCGTCCGCCGCCAAATTGAAGCGTGCGGCCAAGCTGAGTGGAATTCCGCATTTGACGACCGGAGCGAGTCTCCTGGCGGGAACATCGGAACCGGTTGAGATTCCGCGACTGTTCAGCGTGGGAATGTCGGTGCGGCATCCGCAATTGGGGCTGGGAAAAGTGATTCAGGCCTCAGGCGAAGGGAAGATGCAGACGGTGATGGTCGCCTTCTCGAACGGCGATGAACGCAGCTTCGTCACACACAAAGCTCCCTTGCAACCCGTCGGTCTGCGCTAACATTTCCTGAAGAACGGGGTGGCACCGGGGCAAGTCTCGCAAGCCGCGAGCTTGTCTGCATCCGGTCTGTGCGATCTGGTATGTTGATCGTGTCCTTCTCCCAATCCACAGAAATTCCGCCCACCACGCCTTTACCACTTCCCAAACATCCCCCCAACGCCATACCCCAGCGACTCAATCCCTCGCTTCAATTCGCCCCTCTCCACGCGACTCGCTGACATGCGCCTCACCTCCATCTCCCTCCTGGTATCGATCGCGCTCTTCTGCCCCACCGCAGGTGCCGATCCACTGCCGGGGACGGAGCTTCTCGACCTGACCGGCGATCTGTCGGTGGAGGTCGTCGATCAGGTCGACCGCTGGCTGTTGAAAGAAACCGCGAGGCTTGCCGACGCCCGGCCCCAGGACCGATTGCGATCCAAAGAAGGGAGAAAGGCGCTTCGGGATCGGCTACGACATGTTCTGGGCATGAAAGATCAGCGTGTGGCACCCCAGGAGTTTGAGCTGGTCGCGACGCGCTCCATCCCGGCTCTCGTCGCCCAGACTCCCAAGTTGTCGGTCTTCGCGATTCGCTGGAGTGTTTTTGAAGGAGTGGATGGGGAAGGCCTCTTGCTCGAACCCGCTGGCGATGTGCTGGCCAATATCGTGGCGATTCCAGACGCTGACCAAACTCCGGAAGAGATTGCCGGCCTGTTACCTGACGCACCCACCAACAGGGCTTGGGCGCGGCGAATCGCCGAGACCGGATGCCGGGTCGTCGTCCCCGTATTGATCGACCGCCGAAACGACTGGTCTGGCAACCCCCGGGTGGCGATGACCAACCAGTCCCATCGCGAGTGGGTCTGTCGTCAGTCCTATTATGTGGGACGGCACATTCTGGGATACGAAGTCCAAAAGGTCTTGGCCGCCTGCGATCTGCTGCAACGCGAACCGCGCGGCGGAACATATCCCCTGGGTGTCGCCGGCTATGGCGAAGGTGGCCTGGTGGCGCTTTATGCGGCGGCCGTCGACCGTCGGATCGAGCGTCTACTGATTTCGGGCGCGTTCGCTCCCATGGAAGATCAGTGGCAAGAACCGATTGAACGCAACGCCTGGAGCCTGTTGCGCGAGCGAAGTCGATCGTCATTGAATCGTGCCGATCCCCGGAACTGAAGGAACCGCGCGGTCCCCGACCCGGGAATCAATCCGCGACCGGCCGATTGATCACACCTGCAGTGGACGACGTCGCGCGGGAGGTGGAAAAGGCGAACCGATTGATCGCCAGTCGAACCGAAATGACCGAAGCGACCGATCCCTCCCGTTCGAATGAGCCAAACCTCCATTGGGTCAAGAGCGACGCCGGTTCCGGACCGGCGGCGACCGTTGAGGCCCTTGCCAATTTCCTGCCCAAGTCCGCCCGCGCGAACCTCACTCCGCAATTCGCCTCCGCTCCCCTGGTCGACCTTCGGAATACCGGGTCACGACATTTTGACCCGGCAGTGAGGCAGCGTCGACAGTTCGAACAGCTTGTCGAATTCACTCAGCGAGCCGCCCGGCTCTCACCGGTGCGTCGCGTGACCTTTTGGGAGCAGGCCGACACGTCGTCGCTTGATCGCTGGCGAGAGACCACTGCGGCGTACCGCGCGACATTGCGACGCGAGATCATTGGAGAGGCACCAGCTCCCGATGTGCCGATGAATCCACGAACACGCGAAATCTACCGAACTCAGAAATTCACCGGGTACGAAGTCGTGCTGGATGTCTGGTCCGGGGTGATTTCGTATGGAATTCTGCTGGTTCCGAACGATATTCCCACGGGCGAAAGGCGGCCGGTGGTTGTGACGCAACATGGCCGGGCGGGGCGTCCGCAGGATGTTTGCGATCCGGAGAAGGACACACAGTATTACCACGGGTTTGGTTCCCGACTCGCCGAGCGCGGGTTTGTCGTGTTCGCGCCGCAGAATCTCTACCTGGGCGAAGAAAAGTATCGACAATTGCAGCGGAAGGCGACGCCGTTGGGCTATACGTTTTTCGCCCCGATGGTCCGAATGCACGAACGATTTCTGGAATGGCTGGGGGGATTGCCGATTGTGGATGCGGAACGCATCGGCTTTTACGGCCTCTCGTATGGAGGCAAGTCAGCGATGCTTTTGCCGGCGGCGATTCCGGGGTACGCGTTGTCCATCTGTTCGGGTGACTTCAATGAACAGGTCTGGAAGCAAACGAGTCTCGAACACCGGTTCAGTTTTCAGTTCACCAACGAACACGATCACACCGAATTCGACATCGCCGACACGTTCAATTACGCCGAATTCGCGGGCCTGATCGCCCCGCGCCCGTTCCTGGTGGAGCGCGGTCACAGCGACGGCGTATCGATTGATGAATGGGTCGCGTATGAATACGCGCGGGTCAAGCGCCGCTACCTGCAGCTCGGAATCCCCGACCGCACCGAGATCGTCTATGTCGTGGGGGGCCACGAGATCAACTTGCAGGAGACGTTGCCGTTTCTGGAAAAGCACTTGAAACCGAAATAAAGCAACCACCCGCTTGAAACTCAGAAGGGTGCCACTGCCAGCGACTCACGGTAGTCGGTTGTGCGAGCGTAAACGGGCGCTGACACATATCGAATTGTCTACGCCAAAATCGCCTCGATCGGTTTGCCGAAATCAAGATCTAGCCGCTTGCGGCCGGGGATTTCCAGCCGTCGGGGATCGAGTCCGAGCTGGTGCAGCACAGTGGCGTGGATGTCGGTGACGTAGTGCC
>JAPLOC010000817.1 GCA_026692825.1 Planctomycetota bacterium
AAGAGAGCGGGATCTGGATCGAGGAATTCGACCCGCTCCCCGTTTCGCCGACGCTCACGCAAGATTCGGAACAATCCGCCGTCGGCGGCGGAGTTCGCTCCAGACCGGCCGTTGTGAAATCAGAGCCAGCCACACCGAAATTGTCACTGGAGGAATTGCTCGCCGGCAAATGGTTGACGTGGGTCGGGGCGATCGCGGTGGTGATTGGTGCCGGCTTCGCGTTCAAGTACGCGATCGATCAGCAATATCTCGGCCCGGCAGGACGCGTGATGCTCGGCCTGCTGGCCGGCATGGTGTGTCTGGTCGGAGGAGCGGCGGGAATCTCCCGCGATTACCGCGCGGTGGGACAGGGGCTGGTCGGGACCGCGCTGGGAATCCTGTATATGGCGCTCTACGCTGCCGCCCAGTGGTACCAATTGATCTCTCTGGACGTGGCGTTTGGCGGGATGATTGTCGTCACCGCGACGGGATTGGCGATATCCACCCTCTTCCGGGCGGAACCGGTGGCGATTCTGGGGCTGCTGGGTGGCTTCATGACCCCGCTGATGCTCAGTACTGGAGCCGACGCCCCCTGGGTGTTTTTCCCGTACCTGTTGATGCTGGATGTCGGCGTGCTGGGGATCGCCCTCTTTCGGCGGTTTCAATTCGTTTCCATCGTGGCCCTCGCCGGGACGGTGTTGATGTGGCTGGGCTGGCTCGAGCGGCACTACGCCCCCGAGAAGTTCACCCTGGCGCTGGGATTCATGAGTCTGTTCTTCGTGGTGTTCGCGTTGCTGGGGGTGGTGCGAAACATCCTGCGGAAAGAAGCGCTCACGCCGCTCGATCTGGTGGTGCTGCTCGCGACCCCGGTCTTCTATTTCGCCGGCCTTTATGGAATCACCTACAAGGATTACTCTGCTTGGCAGGGACTTCTGGCGGTGGGAATGGGGGCGATCTACCTGGGACTGGCGGCAGTGGCGTTGAAGCGCTCACCTCAAGTGGCCCAACAGGGAGTCACCCCGAGATCCCGGGGTGCGGTGCTGGCACTCGGCGGAATTGCAGCGTCATTTCTGACTGTGGCGATTCCCCTGCAGTTGACCGGCCACTGGATCGCCATTGCGTGGGCGGCCGAAGCGGTGCTGCTGGTGGAAATGGGTTTGTACATCCGCGAAAGAAAACTGCGGGCTGCGGGATTCGGATTGCTGATCGTCGTTCAGCTCATTCTCGCGAATTACACCCTCGAGACACTCGATCATCCTGGTCGGTTCAGCACGCGTTTCCTCCGCGATCCGGTGGTCGACACCGTCGGAGTTCCCACCCAGTCCGCTCTCGAGGTTGACCCAAGCTGGACCGATGTGTTCAACGGCCGGTCGCTCAGTTTTCTGGCGAGCGCGCTCGCGATGGGCGTGCTGGCGTGGGAATACAAACGCCGGCTGGCGACCGGTTGGTTTGATCTGGATCCCGACGCATCAACGGCTTCTGAGGCATCACCGTCAACGGTTCTCGACGCACGTCCCGCGACCGCACCTTCGGTGTCGAAGTCGGTCCCGAAACGACGCGGTACCACATCCCCCAGCCGGTCGCACGAAGCGATGATCGCCAGTCTGGTGATGTTGGGGGGAGTCCCCGTCACGCTCCTGGTGATGCTGGTTGTCGAAACCGTTTCGTTCGGGTACCAGCGTCAATGGATTGGCGCGTCGTTTGGAAGTTGTTTCACCGTCTGGACAGCGGGATGCGCGGCGGCGATCGCCTGGCTGGCGCGAGACCGCTCGTCACGACCACTCAAATGGCTGGCCGCCGGCACATACGCGCTGTTGGCCCTGCTGGTCGCGATCAGTCTGTTCGATACACTCGATCGCAGCAACCCGTTCCGTTATTCCTACACGATGAATGCCCCTTTTGTAGTCGCCGATTCCCCGTGGCTGACTCCGTTGTTCAACCCGCGTGGAGTGGGCCTGCTGGCGGCGATCGCCTCCGCCGCCTGGGCCGCGATCGTCGCGCGAAACATTGGCCGGGCCGAGTCCGAATCGGCCGTGGGAGCGGATGGTTCGGAAGGAGAGACAAACACGTCGACGACACTGCTGTCGCCGGTCAATCTGCTGGTGACACTGGCCCACCTCACCGGACTGGTGCTGGTGACGACCGAAGTCTACTCTCAGGGAACACTTCGCGACTGGGGAACCGGGCGCAGTCTGGGGATCACACTGGTGTGGAGTCTGTATGCGATTGTCACGCTTGGTTTTGGAATCTACATGCGGTCGTCCGCCATCCGCGTGCTGGGGTTGGGACTGTTTGTCCTCACCACAGCCAAAGTCTTCCTTTTCGATGTCTGGCATCTCAGTACCATGATTCGCACGTTCGCCTTCATTGGTTTGGGGGTCTCGCTGATGCTGGTGGGATTCCTGTACCGTCGCTTCCGCGATCGGATCCGGGAATGGATGGCCCCCAGCGTCCTCGTGATCGCACTGGGACTCTCGTTCTCTGGTGCGACCGCAAGCGCCGCCGATGGACCCAGCGAACTGGCGCGGGCGCTGTCGCATCGGATGGAAATCCTGCAGCTTGAGAACGCCGATGGAAATTCACCGCGACTGGCGAGAGTTTCCGTCCCGCCCGAATTCTATTCCACAGCCCGACACGACTTGGCGGACCTGCGGATTCTGGCTGGCGACGGTTCCGCCCCCCTGCGTGAGATTCCGTTTGTGGTCGTACACCCGCAAGACGTCTCCACCATCGTCGAACGCAGTGCGAAAATGTTGAACCTTTCGGAGAGCGGGGACACGACCGAGTTCCTGCTCGACGCCAGCGGTGCCAAGGAGACGATCAACAGTCTGTTGATTCAAGTCGATGACGCGAGCCGAAATTTCGAACGGCCGGTTCGAATCTTCGGCGCGAATCAACCCGACGCGACCGATTGGAACCTTCTGTCAGACAAAGGCTACCTGCTCGACGTCAGTCGGCCCGGGCATCGCATGGCGCTCAGTCGAATCGAATTCCCCACCAGCCGATTTCCGTGGTACAAAGTCGTTGTCATCAACAACGGCGAACCGCCGCTCAAGATCTCGGGGGGAAAGTTGTTCGATCGCGTTGAGACGCGCGCTCCCCGACTGGAGTGGGAGGCGAAACGGCTCTCCGCCGAGCATGACGCACAGCGCAAGGAATCGCGGTTTGAATTCGACTTGGGGATGGACGGGATTCCCACGAGTGAGGCGTGGTTCGATGTCACGTTCGAGGGGAATTTCTATCGCACGGTGACTTTGCAGGTGGCCGACGACATCGGCAAACTGGCCCGCTGGCGACTCGTGGGGAATTCCCAGTTGTACTCGGTGTCGCATCCCGATCTGCGGGCCCGTGACACCGCGTTGAGCTACGCCGAGGCCCGCGGCCGCTACCTGCGATTGACGATTCAGAATGGTGACGACTCACCCGTCGACGTGGTTCGCTGTCGCGCCTTCACGATCGACCGCGTCCTTGTGGTTGATAACACCAAACTCCGTCAGACCGGGAACAATCCCGTCGGAATCTACGCCGGCAACGAGCGACTCGGACCCCCGCAATACGACCTGACGCGCACGATCGGGCCATTCACACTCGAGCAGCTCCCGGCGTTGTCGGTGGGGCCACTCGAACCCAACCCGTTGTACACAGCGGGGACGCCCCCCGGGGCACCGTGGAGCGAACGGCACAAACCGGTGTTGTGGGGCGTGACTCTTCTAAGTGTCGCCGTCCTGGGGGGACTGACCGTGCTGATTCTGAAGAAGGGGGCGAACCCGCCTGCCGGGTGACAGGGCGAAGAGACAAAGTCCACCTCGAAGCTCTCTTGGCCTGCGACTTCCTCTCGATGTCGGTCTGTGCGCGGAACGGACCGACAGACCTGTGTCTGCGGATGTTCATCCACATCGGTCAAGTTCACGGTGCCGTTCCGATTCAAACCCGATTCAACGCTCCCGTGAATCCGCCGAACGAATCGGTCTCGACGCCGAGCCTCTG
>JAPLOC010000818.1 GCA_026692825.1 Planctomycetota bacterium
GACAACCATTGCCGTTCCCGAAGCCGAAATTCGAATTCGCTCCGACTGGGAATCTGCTCGCCTCGCCGTGGAAATTCAACCCGTATGGCCAGAGTGGCGTCGAAGTGAGTGAGCTGTTTCCGCAGATCGGCTCCATGATTGACGACATCTGCGTGATTCGATCGATGAACGGTGGCGACCAGGTGTCTCACGGCCCGGCGCTCTTGACGCTGAATACTGGTTCGGGCGTCTTCGCCCGGCCCAGTCTGGGAGCCTGGACGCTGTACGGTCTGGGGACCGAGAACCAGAATCTGCCGGGGTTTATCAGTCTCAGCCCGTCGCTGTACCATGGCGGAACGCAAAATTACGGGTCCGCCTTTCTGCCCGCGAGTTTCCAGGGGACACGCATTGGCGATGGCGGCACACCGTTTCAACAGGCGGCACTCTCGAATCTGGCACCGGGGGACGTTCCCGACCGTCAACGTCTGCAACTCGATCTGCTGGCAAAACGGAATCGGACACATCGGGAGCGGACGGGCAACGATCCGCGACTCGACGCCCGGCTTGAGGCGTTTGAGATGAGTTTCCGAATGCAGCGGGAAGCGCCGGTGGTCATGGATCTCGCGAGGGAGACTCCCGCCACGCACGCCGCCTATGGCGTTGGCCAGGAACCGACCGACGAGTTCGCCCGGCAATGCCTGCTCGCGCGACGTTGCGTGGAAGCGGGGGTGCGGTTTGTGCAGGTCAATTTCAG
Source organism: Planctomycetota bacterium (assembly GCA_026692825.1). Taxonomy (GTDB): domain Bacteria; phylum Planctomycetota; class Planctomycetia; order Planctomycetales; family Planctomycetaceae; genus UBA10511. The sequence goes on from JAPLOC010000818.1 coordinate 734, forward strand.
TTATCCGCGAAACTACTGGGACGCGCACGGCGATCTGCGGAACAACCATTCCACGAACGCGAAGAAGGTCGATCAACCGATCGCGGCACTGCTCCGCGACTTGAAGACGCGGGGATTGTTCAACGACACGCTGGTCGTCTTCGGCACGGAGTTCGGCCGAACCCCGGCGGCGCAGGGGACGGACGGCCGCGACCACCACCCGCATGCGTTTTCGAGGTGGCTGGCGGGTGGGGGTGTTCGCGGAGGAATGGCGTGGGGGCAGACCGACGAGTTTGGGTACTATGTCGCCGAGAATAAAGTGACGATGCCCGACTTCCACGCGACGATTCTGCACCTGCTGGGATTCGACCACACCCAGCTCACTTATCGCCACGCCGGCCGAGATTTTCGGCTGACCGATGTGCATGGAGAAGTGGTGGATGGGATCCTGTCCTAAAGCGACTCGGCGAATCATTGGGGCGGTCTTCGTCGCCGTGGGTATTGGGGGCATCGTGAACCAAGCACTGGGACTTGGCGCAACTCGGTCCATTGATCTCGGGTTCATGTTGGCAATCGTGGTCCGACTCCTCGCGATTGTCGGTGGTCTCGCACTGATTCGGGGAAAATCCTGGGCGCGGTGGCTGCTGCTCGCCTGGCTGGGTTGGCATATTGTCTTGGGGGCGATGCACTCAACGGAAGCACTGCTGATTCACATCGCGATCACGGCGGTCATTGGCGGAATCCTCTTCCGCGACAGCCCCCGGAATTGACCGTTTTGTCCTACTCGAATCGACTGATTCATTTTATGAAAATCACAGTTGAACTTTCCGATTCCGAGATCAGGGAAATTTGCCGGGTAACCGGAGAAAAGAAGAAAGGCCCGGCGATTCGTCGCCTGGTTGGCGACGCGCTCCTGCGCATGCGCAGGGAACGGCTGGCCCAAAAGTTCATCCACGCGGAATGGGGCGTGGAATTTAACGACATGGAAGCGACCGACACGGCTGATCGAGCGTCTGACCAGCGGGACGCGGAACGCTGGAGGCGGTGATGCCTCCTCTGCTGATCGACACCAGTCTCTGGTTCGATTTCACGCGTTCTCGCCCGCCGCGAACGCTCAAACAATTCATCGCCCCATTCATCCTGGATCCAGACGCCCACCTCGCTGAGCCAATCGCTTTCTCAGAGAAAGACGCCTACGTAGCCCGCATTCGCTGAGTGGTTGCAGCCCTCCTTCGGATTCACTCTGTCCCGCTCCCCTGATTTCTCCATACAGTACCAATAGAATACTCTCCACACGTCGCTTCGGCAGCAGCCTGTTCATAGAATGCGATCTCCCCGAGCCACGTCGAAATCCTGGACAAATCACGGACAACGCATGTCTCCGCCTCCGTCACCCTCCCCGCCCGACGATATTCCTGCGGCGCTGCGAAATAGTCCGGATTATGAGGTCATCCGCCAATTAGGGTTCGGCGGAATGGGGGTAGTGTACCTGGTGCGGAATCGCCGGATGCGGCGGTTGGAAGCGCTCAAGGTGGTGAAAAAATCGCTGCTGGAGGACGAGAAGTCGCTCAAACGATTTCAAAGAGAGATCGACGCGGTGGCGCAGCTCAGTCATCCGAATATCGTAGCGGCGTACTCTGCGCCCCAATTCGACGAATTGCTCGCATTCGCGATGGAATATGTCGAGGGGACAGACTTGGCGGAACTTGTGAAACAACAGGGGCGATTGCCAATTGCCGATGCCTGTCAATACATCCAGCAAGTGGCGTCCGGCTTGCAGCACGCGGCGGAGAAACTCGTCTACCATCGCGACATCAAACCGAGCAATCTGATTTTGACACGGAATCAGAACGAACCGCTCGTGAAAATTCTCGACTTCGGTCTCGCAAAAGCGTCGAGTGAAAACTACAGCGATCCCAACCTGACGGGGTCAGGTACACTCGGAACACCGCACTACATGGCCCCCGAACAAATCAAGAACGCCGCGAAGGCGGACAGTCGGGCCGACATCTACAGTTTGGGTTGCACCCTGTTTTACCTATTGACGGGTGCAGCCCCTTTTTCCGATGAAAGGAACAATTTTGACATTCTGGCGGCCCATATCTTTAGAGAGGTCCCCCCCATGCGGAATACACGGAGCGATGTGCCGATTGAACTGGAAGAAATCGTCGCCCAGATGATGGCGAAGTCACCGGAAGATCGATTCCAGAGTCCGGAGCAGGTTGCGAAGAATCTGGCACAGTTTTGTTTGGTGGGTGTTCATTCGAGTTCAGCCCCCGAGTGGCCGGTTGTAGAAACTGGCGCATGGGATGTGGAAACTCCACTGTTGGAAATTCGCTTTCAGGACGAAGTGGAATCCGATGCCGCCCCGCTGCAGAATGCCGTACAAGTAGTTGGTTCGCGTCGTGTGCTGGTGTCTGACGGGAATTTTGCAGGCGGGCGGTTGGTGGTCAATTGGAATGAACTCCAGTTTGGATTCCGATGGTGTCCCGCCACATCTCGGGGGTTTCAGATGGGAAGCCCGCCGACTGAAATCGGGCGGGATTCGAATGAATACCCCGTCGAGGTCACACTTTCACACGGTTTCTGGATGTTGGAAACCCCCGTCACCCAAGAAATGTGGCAGGGCCGGCACGGGCAGCGCGGCACGGTCGATCGGGAGAGTGCGGGTGCCAAACAAATACCGGCATCCGGCATGCCCTGGATCGCCGCCAAGGAGTTTTGTCAGTTTCTCACCGCACAGTTTCGGCAAGAAATGGAAATGTCGGAGAATTGGATTCTCGATCTCCCGACCGAGGCCCAATGGGAGTATGCTTGTCGGGCGGGATCACAGACTCGCTATTTTTTTGGAGACGATGACAAGCAACTCGGCGAATACGCTTGGTACGCTGCAAATTCGAAAAGCGCACTCCAACCTGTTGGAGTGAAAAATCATGACATGCATGGCCTGATTTGGGAGTGGGCGAACGATTGGTACGAAATACGATTGCAGGGCGGGAATGACCCAGCCGGGCCCATTTCCGGAACGGGCCGATTGGTTCGCGGGGGCAGTTACTTGAACAATGTGTCAAGCTGCCGAACGGCAAAACGAAATGGGCTCGTCCCGACCTGGTCTCGCAGTGGTCTGGGCTTCCGTGTGATCGCAGTTCCGGTCCGCTGAGCCAAGCCGGTGGTGCGAAAAAAAACGCGACGCCGAAAAAAAATCGATATTTGCCCTTGCAGGTTGCCGATATTATTGTGTAGTATCCAGATGTTCAAACTGTTCGCAAAGTCATGAATGCCGCACAAGGCAAGGAGACTGATTCGATGAGTGCGAAATCCACGAAGCCGGCCAAGGGGGGGCGTGTCGCCGAAAACGCCGAGGCGAAGATGCTCGAAAATGCCGTTGGGCAGATCGAGAAGTCGTTTGGCAAAGGGGCGATCATGCGGCTGTCCGATGCCGCGAATACGCATGCGATCACTGGCATTCCCTCGGGGGCGCTGTCGCTCGACCTGGCGCTCGGCGGGGTCGGTTTCCCGCGCGGGCGAATCATCGAAATGTTCGGCCCCGAATCGAGCGGCAAGACCACTCTGGCGTTGCATGTGATCGCGAATGCCCAGCGGCTTGGGGGAATCGCCGCGTTTATCGATGCCGAACATGCGCTCGATCCCTCGTGGGCGAAGCGGTTGGGGGTCGACCTGGAAGACCTGCTGGTCAGTCAACCCTCATACGGCGAAGAGGCGCTGCAGATCGCCGAGATGCTGATCAAGTCGAACGCCGTCGATTGCATTGTCGTTGACTCGGTAGCGGCGCTGGTTCCGAAAGCGGAACTGGATGGCGACATTGGCGACACGCACGTCGGGCTGCAAGCCCGCATGATGAGTCAGGCGATGCGGAAACTGACAGGGGCGATCGCCAAGTCGAAGACCTGCGTCATCTTCATCAACCAGATTCGCGAGAAAATCGGAGTGATGTTCGGCAGCCCCGAAACGACCCCAGGGGGGCGGGCGCTCAAGTTCTACAGTTCCTGCCGGGTCGACGTGCGCAAGCTCAGCACGCTGAAGGATGGCGAGACCACGATCGGGATCCGAATGAAGGTCAAGATTGTGAAGAACAAAGTGGCTCCCCCATTCCGCCAGGCGGAATTCGACATGCTGGGTGAAGAGGGGATCAGCATGGAAGGAGATGTGATCGACTTGGCGGTTGAAGATCATGTGATCGACCGCAGTGGCTCGTGGCTGGCGTTCGGCGACATCAAGCTGGGCCAGGGACGCGACAAGGCGCGGGTGTTCCTGAAGGAAAACCCGAAAGTTCTCGAGGAAATCAAGCAGCGCGTGATCGAGGCCCGGGGGGCGGTCGGTGCGATCGCCGCCACCGATGAGGTGGCCGATCCTGAAGAGGAAGAAGAACCGGAGGAGTAGCGCTGACACGCCACACGGGCGGAAAAACGTGATGACGCAGAGCCGCGCCCGTCAGGAAGCGGTAGCCATTGACCGCTTCCCGACGAATCGGATTCGCGTTCGCATGTTCCGCAGTCGAAACGAGATGGTCGGCCCGTGCGCAAGAACTCGATTGACAATCCGTTCTTTACCGGTCGACAATTACCCGGTATTCGAACCACGACTGCCGCCTGAATTGTGATTCACAGCGCGGTTCCCGCTTCTCACCCCATTTAGCAGCGCCCCGGCATGAAGACCGTGATGCGTCGCGTTACCACGTTGGGAGATTTGGCGAAGGTCGTTCTGCGACCGTTCGTCGTGGTGGTGATTTGGGTGTGTTGCGGGTTCGCGAACGTCGCGCCGGCGGCGGATGGCCTCGAAGCGGCCGCCGCCATTGAGGATGCCTTCGTTTCCATCATCGAGAAAGTGGAACCGTCGGTCGTGGCGATTTCCCGGGAGCGCGTCCCCGTGAATCAGCCCGAAGTCCTGCGCGGCCCCTGGAATCCCCGCCGGGGCCGAATGCCGTTCATGGAGGATCGGGCCGCCGAGAGTTTGGATCCGGTCGATCCGATGTTCGCCCCCAACGAGTTTGGAACGGGGGTGATCATTGAGGAAACCGGACTGGTTCTCACGAATTACCATTTGGTTCAAGGGTCGCGAATTGCGGGGCGCGGTGAGGACAAGGGTGATCAGCGGTTGTATGTGCGACTTTTCGACCGGCGAGTCTTTGAGGCGGAAATCAAAGCCGCCGACGCGCGGAGCGATCTGGCGGTACTCCAACTGATTTCCACCGGCCAGCCACCGATTGCGGGGCTTCCGGTGGTCAAGTTCGGGCCGACCACTCCGGTGAAAAAGGGTCAGTTCGTTGTCGCGCTGGGGAATCCGTACGCGATCGCGCGTGACGGGTCGGCGAGCGCCAGTTGGGGAATCATCAGCAATATTACCCGCAGGCTGCCGCAGGAGCGGGATACCACTCCTGCTGAACGCCAGAAGAGTGAGATGCTGTACCACCTGGGGGTGTTGTTGCAGGTCGACACACGACTGGAATTGGGGACGAGTGGCGGTGCCCTGGTGAATCTGAAGGGGGAACTGATTGGCCTGACCACCTCGCTCGCCGCCATTTCGGGCTACGAAAAATCAGCCGGTTTTGCGATTCGACTCGATGAACCGATGTTGCGGGTGATCGAGTCGCTGCGTCAGGGAAAAGAGGTCGAGTACGGGTTGTTGGGGGTCATGCCCGAAGATGTGCAAGTCGCTCTGGATCCCCTGTTGAGGGAACATGCGAACCGAATCGCTCAGGGAGGGGCCGCTCGTGTGAAGATCGAGCCCGAACATTTCCTGCCGGCGTACAA
>JAPLOC010000819.1:0-4229 GCA_026692825.1 Planctomycetota bacterium
CCCGCAACGCCCCGAGAATCTGGCGGCGACCATCTACCACGCGCTCGGGATCCCCGAAACCGCGGCCTGGAAAGACGACTTCGACCGTCCGTACCACATTTATCACGGCGAACCGATTCGGTTCTCGTGACCCGTCGCACCAATGTAGACCCACGCACGCGTTGCCGTCCCTCCGCAGGTCACTTCCAGCGCGACACGCTGATACCACGCGCCACGTAACTCACCCGGCCACAGCTCCTCCAATTCGTCGCAACGGAACAGTGTCTCGTCGTAACGGGCCGCGCTCAAATCGAACAGCTCTCCTTCCAATGAATCGCCAGCGGCGGGAACCGCGACGTCGAATCCATGGTCGCCGACCACCTTTTTGAAGTGTGGCAACCGGGCGGGGCGAGCCTCATCGAATCGCCCCGCCAGATATTCCTCGTGGTAGCGGCCCCCCCGGCGGAGTGTGCCGTAGACGAACAGGGGCAATCGTTGTGTGGTCGTCATGGAACCGGGCCGACGTGTTCTTTATAAGGCCAGCGCGTCGAGAACCTTTTGTCCCATCTCGACCGTGCCAATGCTGGGGCCACCCGCCGCGATGTCTTTGGTCCTCCAGCCGTCGGCCAGAACTTTGTCAACCGCTTTCTCGATGAGCGCCGCTTCGGTTTCGAGTTCCAGCGAGTGCCGCAGCAGCATCGCGAGCGCGAGAATCGTCGCCAGCGGATTCGCGATCCCCTTGCCGGCGATGTCGGGGGCCGAACCGTGAATTGGCTCATAGAGTCCCGGACCCGGGGTTCCCAACGACGCCGACGGCAACAATCCCATCGATCCGGTGATCATCGACCCCTCATCGGTCAGAATGTCACCAAACATATTCTCGGTCACCACCACGTCGAAATCGCGCGGCCGCGAGATCAGGTGCATCGCCATCGAGTCGACCAGCACCACATCGTACTGCAGATCAGGAAACTCTTTCTTGACGAGGTTCGCCGACACCGAGCGCCACAACCGCGACGCCTCCAGCACGTTCGCCTTGTCCACCATGGTCAGTTTCTTGCGACGTTTCCGGGCCGCCTCGGCGGCGATTCGCACCACGCGTTCCACCTCGTGGGTGTTGTACGTCATGGTGCTGTACGCTTCTTCTCCCGACGGGTGCGGCCGACGCCCCGATTCGCCGAAGTACAGTCCGCCGGTCAATTCCCGGATGAACAGAATGTCGGTTCCAGAGACGATCTCCGGCTTGAGGGGCGACGCGCCGATGAGGTGGGGCGAAGGGGCGATCGGACGGAGATTGGCGAACAGCCCCAATTCCTTGCGAATCTTCAGCAACCCCGCTTCGGGACGGGTCTTCGCGTTGGGATCGTCCCACTTCGGTCCCCCGACCGCGCCCAGCAGAATCGCCGCGCTTTTTCGGCAGACAGCGAGTGTCTCGTCCGGGAGCGGGGTGCCATGGCTGTCTATGGCATTACCCCCCATGGGGAGCGAAACGCAATCGAACGTGTGCCCGAATTTCCTGGCGATGGCCGCGAGTACGCGCAGCGCTTCGGTGGTCACTTCCGGGCCAATGCCATCACCTGGCAACACGGCGATTTGGACGTTCAAGATCGGCTTCCAACGACAAAACAGAAGGAATCGGACGGAGGAGAAAATCAGAACGGGCGACTGTAGTGAACGAAATCCACGATGGCCAGTCTGCCGACTTGGTTCCCGCCCGTTCTTTCCCGCCGGGCGAAAAAAGCGGCTTTGTATCCGAGCCGCGCCCGTCAGGAAGCGGTAGCCGATAACCGCTTCCTGACGGGCGCGGCTCGGCAAACCCGCTGGTGTTCGATCGCGACGAGGATATACTCCAGCCGGTTGACAACGAGAGGCTGAAAGCCAACCCGTTCCAGGATCATCCTCCTGGCAACACCGCGCCGGCCGAATTCGAACAGTCTTGTCCATGCCTCGCTGGAACGTCGAATGTACACAACCCCGCGGACCGGTCCTCCACCCCAAGCCCCATTCCGGGCGTGTTGGGCCCTCCTCCTCGCGAGCTTTTTAGCAGTTGACGGACTGGCGGCCGACGAGACTCCCTCACAAACCACTCCAGCCGACGATTCGACTGTCGACTTTGCGAAACGCGTTGAGCCGTTGCTGACGAAGTTCTGCCACGACTGCCATTCCGGAGAAATGCCCGAGGGGAATTTCTCCATCGCCGATCTCAGGCCAGAGTTTGGCAACGCGAAGACCCAGCGAAGTTGGGAATTGATCGAAACTCGGCTGCTCGCCGGGGAAATGCCCCCGCGCGACAAACCGCGTCCCTCCCCGGGCGAATCGCGCGCGATCACCGACTGGATCCGCATTCAATCCGATCATCGCGACCAGCAACGTCAAGCACAGGAAGGGCGGGTTCCCAGACGACGGTTGAACCGCGTTGAGTATGAAAACACAATTCGCGATCTGCTGGGGATCTTTGTCGATTACAAGGATCTGCTCCCTCCCGATTCGGAAGCCGCCGGCTTCGACAACGTCGCCGACGGGCAGCATGTCTCGTCCTTCCTGATGGAGTGCTATCTCGAGGCGGCCGAACGTGGTCTCGATCTGGCCATCGCCAACCGCCCGCAACCCAAACGTGTCAAGCAGCGATACCTGTGTCGCAATCAACATCTGGTGAAAAATCCTTCTGAAGACGTCTTTCGACAGGAGGAAGAGACGACGGTCTTTTTCACGTCGTCCCCCTGGCAGGCGATGACGTTGTCGGAGTTTTACCCTCCCGACCGAGGCCGGTATCACTTCCGCATCTCTGCCAGCAGTGTGCAATCCGACGAGAGACCACTCTCGTATCGGGTGCTGGCGGGACCGCTTTTGATGGCGACACGAAACCATCTGGTGGGGTATCTCGACGCGCCGGCGGGAGAGCCGGGCGTTGAGGAATTCTCGGTCGATCTCGAAGCCCGCAGCACGATCAACATCCTGCCCTACGGACTCGCCTCTGCCAACGTTGTGAAACAGGTCGGGGCCAAAGAGTGGACCGGTCCCGGCGTGGCGATCCATTGGGTCGAAGTGGACGGGCCGATACACAATGAGTGGCCCCCTGCCAGCCACCGCGCGTTGTTGGGAGACCTGCCGCAGATCCGCATTCCCGATCCACAACGGGGGGACCGGTTCGAGGTTTCCTCAACGGACCCAGAAACCGACACACGCCGGATTCTGTCTGACTTCGCCCGGCGGGCTTTCCGTCGCCAGGTCGATACCGCCGAGATCGAACCGTATGTCGCGCTGGTTCTGGCGCAGTTGGAAAAGGAACAGCGTTTCGAGCCGGCGCTGCGGGCCGGCCTGGCGGCGATTCTGGTGTCTCCCGATTTTCTGTTTCTGCGCGAACGTCCCGGCCGACTCGATCCATTCGCTCTCGCCAGCCGGCTGTCGTACTTCCTGTGGAGTACGATGCCCGACGCCGAGCTTCTGTCGCTGGCGGAACAGGGAGGACTCGACACCCCCGAGGCGCTGCGCCAGCAGGTCGAACGGATGCTCAATCATCCCCATGCGGCCCGATTCGCCGAGAATTTCGTCGGGCAGTGGCTGGGGCTGCGCAATATCGAAGTGACCGATCCAACCCATTACCTGTATCCGGAGTACGATGATCTGTTGAAGGTCTCGATGGTTCGCGAGACCGAACTGTTCTTCGCCGAGCTGTTCAAGGAGGACGCCAGCGTGTTGAATTTCGTCGCGTCGGACTTTTCGATGCTGAACGAACGGCTGGCGAAGCATTACCAGATTCCGGGGGTCGTGGGGATGGGTTTTCGCAAGGTGGAACTGCCCCCGGGAAGCCATCGCGGGGGAGTATTGACGATGGCCAGCGTCCTCAAGGTGACAGCGAACGGCACCACGACCTCTCCCGTCGTTCGCGGTGCCTGGGTGCTGGACAAGATTCTGGGATCGCCTCCCCCCAAGCCCCCGGCCGACATCACCGCGATCGAACCCGACACCCGCGGCTCAACCACGATCCGCGAGCAGTTACAGAAGCACCGGAATACTCCGCAATGTGCGGCGTGTCATATCACGATCGATCCTCCGGGTTTCGCACTGGAAAGTTTCGACGTCATCGGCGGCTGGCGCGACCATTACCGCACGACCGGGCTGGGTCAACCGGTGGAGATTGACGGTCGTCGGATGCACTATCTGAAGGGACCGAAGGTCGATCCCTCCGCGGAACTCGCCGACGGTTCGCAGTTCGCGGACATTGACGAGTTCAAACGCCTGTTGCTCCG
>JAPLOC010000819.1:4274-5952 GCA_026692825.1 Planctomycetota bacterium
CCGTGATCCCGACCAGATCACCCGGTCGCTCACGGAGAAACTGGTCACCTATGCGACGGGGGGACCGTCCACCCGGTCTGATCGCGCCGAGATCGAGCGGATCGTGGCCCACTGTCGCGATCGGAACTACGGATTCCGCACGCTCGTCCACGCCGTTGTGCAAAGTCGACTTTTTCTGAACAAATGAATTCGAGGGAGGTTCCATGCGTCTCGTTCAAATCCTCGCCGCCCGGCTGTTCCACCTCGCCATCGTCTTCGCGATCTGTGGTACCGCGTTCGCATCGGCTGGCGAATTCGCACCGGCTCCAGACTTTCTGCAATTGCCCAAAGGTCTCGAACTCGCTCCCTGCTCGGCGGTCGACATCGACACCTCGGGTGGACTCTATGTGCTGCATCGCGGCAAGACTCCCGTGTTGTATTTCGACAAACAGCACCAGTTCGTGCGGTCCTGGGGCGAAGGGTTGTTCGGCAAGCCACATGGTTTGCGGATTGATCGCCAGGGAAATGTGTGGATCACCGACATCGTGCGCCATGTCGTGCAGAAGTACACGCCGGCGGGCAAGCTGCTGCTGTCTTTGGGAACGATCGACAAACCGGGCACCTCGATCGACCATTTTGATCGCCCGGCGGATATCGCGTTTGACACGGCCGACAATGTGTACGTCGCCGACGGATACGGCAACACCCGGGTGATTGTGTTCGATAAGAACGGCAAATACCTTCGGCAATGGGGGAAGCCGGGTGAAGGCCCTGGGGAGTTCAATGTCCCGCATGCGATTTGCATTGACCGGAAGGGGCGGATCCTGGTGGGTGATCGGGACAACTCGCGGATTCAGGTTTTTGACGCGGACGAGAAACTGCTGGCGATGTGGAAGGGGTTCGCGCCGTATGGACTGGCGCTGGGGGCCGACGACCGACTGTATGTCGCGGACGGTGTCGCGGACGAGGTTCTGGTGCTGAATCTGGAGGGGGAGATCCTGCATCGGTTTGGCGTGAAGGGGGACAAGCCGGGCGATTTCAATGTCCCCCACATGCTGGTACAGGGAGCGGACAAGGCGCTGTATGTCACGGAAATCGATGGGAAACGCGTGCAGAAGTTCGTGCCCAAGGCGAAGTAAGATAAAGGGGACCCACTCGTGGTGGCGTTACGGTTGCGTTTTCACATCAACAAGTCAGAATCCGAGAATGACCACTCCGGTGTCGAGCTGGGGATCGGTTCCCGCCCGCAATCGCCCTCCCCTTCGAAGACGCAGCCATGCCCCTCCCGCCTGCTTCCGCTGTGAATCTTGGCCAATGTGAAGACGCCCAGACTGGCTCACTCGGCTGCGAGAGTCCAACACGACGCGATTTTTTGAAAGCGGCCGCCGCCTTGGCGGTCTGGCCCTGGGGTGCCACATGGGCGGCCGAAACCAAGCGTCCAAAGGTCGCCGCCATCTTCACCGAGTTCACCTACCGTTCGCACGCGCATGTGATTCTCGAGAATTTCCTGGAACCGTATCTGTTCAACGGGAAGAAGACCGATCCGGGCTGCGACGTCGTCGCGTTGTTTGGAGATCAGTTTCCGCAGAACGAAATGAGTCGCGATGTCGCCAAAAGGTACGGCATTCCGATTTACGACACGATCGCGGGAGCGCTCTGCCGGGGGGGAGACACGCTGGCCGTCGACGCCGTGCTGTCG